>NZ_JBSFHW010000026.1:0-134949 GCF_053597275.1 Streptomyces sp. NPDC001492
CGGTTCATCATCAGCACCCGGCCCTCGGACTTCACCTCGCTGTACAGGTGGTAGTAGAGGCCGTTGATCTTGTACAGCTTGTTGGCCTCGCTGCCCGACGACTGGTGGATGACCGTGGGCGAGCCGACCAGCGACTTGCCGTCTGCGGACAGCTTGAACAGGTTGATCTTGTAGCCGTCCGAGTAGTGCGAGGTGACCAGGTAGCCCTGTCCGTCGTCGTCCCAGAAGGGGCACGGGTCGTCCCAGCCGGAGGTCCGCCACACCGCCGTCAGCGGATCCCACGGCCCTTCCGGCGACGCGGCCGAGGTCATGAAGAAGCCCTCGTCAGGGGTGTTGAAGTACACCCAGTACCGGCCCGCGTGGAAGCGGATGGCCCCGGCCCACACACCACGGCCGTAGCGGTTCATCCGGTCCCAGTTCAGATCCGGTCCGATCTGGGTCACGTCACCGACCGCGCCGCCGAGCGTCCGCCAGTTGACCAGATCCTTCGAGTGCAGCACCGCAACGCCGGGCGAGTACCCGAACGTGCTGGTGATGCCGTAGTAGTCGTCGCCGACCCGGATGCAGTCCCAGTCGCTGAAATCGGCCGGGATGATGGGGTTGACGTAGGTGCCGTCGCCCTGGTCGCCCCACTTGCCTGCCGACAGTGCGGCTGCCGCTGCTCTGCCCGGTGACAGCAGGCCCGGCAGCAGGAGCGCCCCGGTGCCGACCGCAGCGAGTCGGCCGAGTTGTCGTCTGGTGATGTCCACAAGTCCCGTCCCTTGGTAGGCGTCATCACATATGCGGTGGTACTGCTCGATTCGCATGCGCGGTGATGGAGGTACGCGGTGGCGGCGCCGGTCCGGCTATGGCCGACACCGTCCCTCGCACCCCTTTGTCGCGCGGATCAGTCGACGTTGACCACCTTCCACGGCTGGCTGTCGGCGTTCGTGTCCGTCGTCTGGACGAGCTGAGGCGGCCGGGGGTCTGCCCCTCCTGTTGCTTCGGACGGTCGGTAAAGCGTTCATGTGACGGCTCCTGCGGAGTTGTCGGTCTGGTTGTGCGGATCGTGTTCGTTGCCCGGTCCCTGAGCGTCCGGCGGGCTCAGGGGCGTCGGCGGGCGGCGCAACTTCGCGGGGCGGGGTGACTTCCTGGCGGCAGAGGTGGCGTGGGCTTCCCCGTGACGGACACGGCGTTGCCGACGTAATCGCTCGGGCGGGCGGGCGACGAAGGGTGGTCCTGGCGCTGGCGGGACCGCCTGGATCGTGTCCTCCACCAGGTCGTTGAGCAGTGCGTTGCCGACGGCTGCCCCGTGGTGGTCGCCCTTGTCAATCAGCAGCATCGGGAACTCCCCCGCGAGTGCCGTCATCATGTGCCGCGGTCCGTCCGTCAGAAGCGGGGCGGTCGGCCGTGCCCGGCCGCAGGTCCGGCGCTGAACGCTCTCTTCGGGCCGGACGAAGGCATGTTGACGGTCATGAGCGACTCCACTGGGTTCACAGGTGCCCCCGAGCAGGTCGGAGACGGCGGCTTGGATGGGCAGACGCCGACCGTCCCTGGTAGGCGTCGGCCACTTAAGGCGGCTTGTATGTCACGGACGTGGAAGAAATTAGCCGTCTTATCAAGGGGTTCGTCAAGGGTGCGTACGGCGTTCTTTTGGTCCCTGGTGCAATGGCGAAGCACTCATGCGTAATTACGGCTGCTATAGGGCATTTGCGTGCTTGAGTATCCAGAGCTCGTATGGTGGACCTTGGCAAAATGAGTACGACTTATTGCCCCCCGAGACGCGCTGCACCCTGGCACCGCAGAGCACTTCCGCCCCCGCGCACGCCCCGGCAGCCGCCCGCACCTATACCGAATTGCGCCGCAAGACGGAGGCGCCGACGAATGACCCGCAGACATTCCATGTCTACTCAGGGAGCAAGGGCCTGATAACCATGGATAACGGAAAAAAGGACCAGCCATAAGGCGGTTTTCATCCCTGCACACCCGTTGACATAGGCATGGCGCGTGCCGCAACTTCATGCGTGACATCACGCACACGCTGCGCAAGGTTCCCCGAGAGGCTCGGGGCGCCTAAAGAGTCATGCGGCGGTGCTGCCGTACGGGAACGGAGTGGGGACATGCCGTCGGGACGCTGCTCCACCGCGAGTTCCCTGAAGTCCGCAGGCTCCGCCGCCGTTCGCAGCCGGTGACGCGCTTCTCGCCGACAGAAGTGCCGCCGACCACCGGTTTGGTTTCCCATCACAGCTCTGACGGAGGTACCACCATGATCAGCAGACGCCAGTTCCTGGCGAGCGCCACGGGTGTCGCGGCGGCGGCGGCCGCGGGCAACGTCCTCGCCGCCGGCACCGCCCGCGCCGCGACCACGTACACCCCCACGTGGGCCTCGGTCGATCAGCACAACGCTGCTCCCGAGTGGTTCAAGGACGCCAAGTTCGGTATCTACTACCACTGGGGCGTGTTCAGCGTCCCCGCCTATGACAGCGAGTGGTACCCGCGCAACATGTACATCAGCGGGAGCAAGGCCAACACCCACCACATCGCCACGTACGGCGACCCGGCTGCGTGGCCGTACCACAACTTCATCAACGGCGCGAACGACCTGAACGGCAACTTCAACAAGTTCGCCCCGAAGTTGAAGTCCTCGGGCGGAAATTTCGATCCGGACGAGTGGGCGCAGCTGTTCGTCGACGCCGGTGCCCGGTTCGCGGGCCCGGTCGCCGAGCACCACGACGGGTTCTCCATGTGGAACAGCTCGGCCAACGAGTGGAATTCGGCCGCGAAGGGCCCCCGGCTCAACCTGCTCCAGTTGTTCACCGACTCCATCCGCGCCAAGGGGCTGAAGCTCCTGGTGGCCATGCACCACGCGTTCAACTTCAACGGCTTCTACGACCACGCGCCCGCGCAGTCCGACCCGAGCCTGCAGAAGCTGTACGGGCAGTTGGGCACTACGGCCGAGAACCAGCTGTGGTACGACAAGCTCAAGGAGGTGATCGACCTCGCCAAGCCGGACATCATCTGGCAGGACTTCGACCTGAACAAGATCAACCAGACGCAGCAACTGAACTTCCTGTCGTACTACTACAACCAGGCCGAGGCGTGGGGTCGCGAAGTCGTCGCCACCTACAAGGACGGCTTCAACGGCCACGGCGAGGTCTTCGACTACGAGCGCGGCGGCCCCGGCGACATCACCGCCCCCTACTGGCTCACCGACGACAGCATCTCCAGCTCCAGCTGGTGCTATACGAACGGCATCGGCTACTACAGCATCCAGCAGATGCTGCACGCGCTGATCGACCGGGTCAGCAAGAACGGCAACATGCTGCTCAACATCGCCCCGATGGCGGACGGTACGATCCCCCAGGCCCAGAAGGACATCCTCCTCGGCATCGGCGACTACCTGCGCCGCTTCGGTGAGTCGGTGTACTCGACCCGGGCGTGGACCACGTACGGCGAAGGTCCCACGCAGATGGGCGGCGGCGCCTTCACCGCCCCGAAGGTCGGAACGGCGCAGGACATCCGCTTCACCCGGAGCAAGAACAACACCGTCCTCTACGCCACGGTCCTCGGCTGGCCGGGCAGCACTCTGAACATATCGACGCTCAACTCGGCCCGGATCAACGTCGGTTCCCTGACCTCGGCGCAGCTGCTGAACCCCACCGCCGGCACGTACACGAACCTGCCCACGCCGACGCAGGACTCGGCCGGGCTGCATGTGGCCCTGCCGTCGTCGGCGGCGCCGTTCTCCGCCCTGGCCTACGTCGTGAAGCTGACCTTCTCCGGCCCGATCCCGGCCCTGAAGCCGCTGTCCGGGGCCGTGGTCTACCAGGACGTCAACTATCTGGGCGGCTCCTCCGTGCTCCAGGTCGGCTCCTACACCGCCGACCAGTTGTCGCTCGCCGGCCTGGCCAGCCGCAGTCTGTCCTCGCTGAAGCTGGCCCCCGGCTACCAGATCATCGGCTACTCCGGTGACAACTTCACCGGCACCGCCTGGACCTTCACCGCCGACAACGCCGACCTGCGGGTCACCGGCAACAACGACGCCGTCGTGTCGATGCAGGTGCAGCTCAACCCCTCGGCGTGGTTCAAAATCACCAATGTCACCGACGGGCTGGTACTGGACAGCGGCGGGAACGTCCCCAGCGGCTCCAACCTCAAGCAGTGGACCTGGAACGGCAGCACCAACCTCCAGTGGCAGGCCGTCGAGCTCGGCACCGGCTACTACAAGCTGGTCAACCGTGCCAACGGCATGGTCGCCGACGGCGGCGGCGCCACCACGAACGGCTCCCCCGCCCTGGAAGCTCCTTGGGACGGCGGCACCAAGCAGCAATGGGCGCTCAGGTACCAGGGTGGCGGCAGGTACTGGATCGTCAACCGCGCCACCGGCCTCGTCCTCGACGGCGGCGGCAACGTGCCCTCGGGCTCCGTGACCAAGCAGTGGTCAGGGAACAGCAGCACCAACGTGCAGTGGACCTTCACCGCGGTCTGAGCGGGCGCGAGGAGCGGGGGCCGGGCAGCAGCCCCGGCCGCTGCCGACGAGAAGCGGCGGACTCCGATCATCCAATGCCAGCAGCCGGCCTCAGCCGAACACAGCCTCGAACGCCACCGGCGCACCTGCGCACCTGCAGGTCCACAGGGCGGGGCAACATCTGGCCCCCACCGGGGAATCCCAAACAACCGCCAACGGGGAGAACCAACGGCCGCGAGCGGGGAGTTCAAAGTGACCGTTGGCACAACTGCGTCCTCAGCGTTCGAGGGCGTCGGTCCGCTGTCAACGGTCGATCAGTCCAGGTGACGGCTCATCGGTTGCCCGGTACGACTGCGGCTTTCAGCGCCCGTCGTACTCCGCGCGTAGGGGCGTGATGATTTCTTCGACGAGCCAATGTGCGACTTGGAGGGGGTAGGGGGTTCGCAGGCTCAGCACGATGTGCGTCAGGCCGGCATCCATGAGATCCCGGATGGCCTTGCGGTCACCGGCTGGGTCGTCGTAGGAGACGATGTACTGCACGGAGCGGTTGATCGTCTGTGGGTCCCGGCCGGCAGCCACGCAGTGCGCGTCCAGGACGCGGCTGCGTTGGGTGATGTAGTCGAGGGTGTTGTGCGGCGGGCCGGGGATGTTCCAGATGTCCGCGTGTTCGGCGACCAGACGAAGGGTTCTGGTTCCCCATCCGCCGATCAGCAATGGCGGGCCTGGTTGCTGGACGGGCTTGGGTTCGTTGCGATTGCCCTTCAGCGTGTAGTACTGGCCGTGGAAGTCGAAGACATCCTCCGTCCACATGTGCTGGAGGATGGTGATGGTCTCGGCCAGGCGGGCGATGCCTTCGGCAGGCGGGACCAGGGTCAGGCCGTAGGCGTCGTACTCCGCGACGGCGGGGTTCTCGCCGGTGATGCCACCGGCGTTGGGTGGCTGGTGGGTGCCGCCCACTCCGAGGCCCATGACCAGGCGGCCACGGGAGATCACATCCACCGTCGTGGCGATCTTGCCCAGGACGGCGGGCTGGCGGATGCGATTGCTGGTCACGAGCAGTCCCAGCCGAAGCCGTTGGGTCTGTGCGGCCAAGGCGCTCAGGAGCGTCCACCCTTCGAGAATCTGCCCGTCCTTGGGGCCTGCGATCGGCATCAGGTGGTCCCACAGCCATGCGTCCGCGATCTCCGGCAAGGCGTCGGCCTCCTGCCACACTCGGAGGATTTCCTCGTAGGAGGCGCGCATCGGGGTGGTCTTGATGCCGAACGTCACTCGGTGCTGAATCTGGTCGGTCATGGTGCACACGCACCCTTCGGCTCGACGTGTCGCCGCCGATGACGGCAATACTGTCACCATAGATGATCGTCAGTAAGGCTGACGATCAGACTCGCGATACGATGCGGGCATGACGGATGACGCAGCCTCCGAGGCCCTCGCCTCCCGCCTTGGCTATCTGCTCAAGCACGTGCAGCTGCGGCTGGCTGAGGCGTCCACGCCGGCGCTGGCGCCGTTCGGCATCGACGGCCGCGAGCTGGCGGTCCTGGCCGTGCTCGCGGCGGAATACCCGCTGTCCCAGCTGGAGGCGGCGGGCAGGCTCGGCGTCGACCGCACGACGATGGTGGCGCTCGTCGATGCCCTGGAGGAGAAGGGGCTCGTCGAGCGCCACCGCAGCTCCCAGGACCGGCGCAAGAACACCGTGCAGCTGACCCCAACGGGTCAGGACACCTTGCGCAAGGCCGAGCACGCCCGCGAAGAGATGGAACGTCAGTTCCTCGCCCCGCTCTCCCCCTCGGACGCAAACCAATTGGTCCGAGCCCTGCAGATCCTCGTCACCGCCCCGAAGACCTCGACTGACGACCGGGAATGAGAAGCCCTGTCCCCCAGCGGGGGCAGCGACCCGTGAAGGCCCCCCAGATTCTGTGAGTTGTGAAGCGAACCTGGGCCCGTGCGGCCTGTTCCCAGCGGATCGGCGGCACCGAAGGGCAGGTCCGCCGCCCGTGTGCGGGCTACCCCGGTGCCGTAAGGCGTTCGTATCAGGCGAAAAGAAGCAGGACCGAGCCGCTGGGCGGAGGAACCTACCCCGACCATGCCCGCTGGACCGGATTCGTCATGGCGACGGTCGCCGCGGGCGCGGCCGAAGAGGCCCGTCGGGCGGTGGAGGCGGCCCAGCCGGCCTTCGCCGGGTGGGCCGAGGCGCTCCCGGTCGAGCGGCAGCGGGTCCTGCTGCGCGCGGGTGACATCCTCGACCGCCGCCGCGAGGAGGTCATCGGCCTGCGGACGAGGGAGACGGGGTGCGGCCACCACTACGCGACGGTCCAGGTGGACTTCAGCGTCTCGTTGCTCCGCCAGAGCGCCGGGCTCCCCTACACCTCGGTCGGACAGGTGCTGCCCTTGGACCTCCCGACACCCGGGCGCTCACGGTCCGTCAGCCGGTCGGTGTGGTCGCGGCCATCGCTCCATGGGGTACGTCCTCCTTGCGCCCGCACCGAGCCGAGTGACCGTCGTCACCGCCGCCCCCGAGAGTGAGGGGGGTGCGGTCGGCGACCAGACCCTGCGTGATGGGTCGCGCAAGGCCGGAACTGGAAAGTATTTTCCGTTGACGAGTCCGTTACTTGCCGGGCATTCGGGTGCAATACACAGGCCGTTGTCTGACGCATCAACCATCCGGTGCGATGCCGGAGGCAGATGTCGCAGCCAGCACCAAGGAGCACCACATGACGGCGACGGACAGCGCGGACGCGGACAGAACTGTCACCCCGCCGGGGTATTCCCCCCGTCTGTACAACGAGGATCTCGCCCCGGCCACCGAACGCAAGTGGGGCGCCTTCAGCATCTTCAACGTCTGGACCTCGGACGTACACAGTCTGTACGGCTACTTCCTGGCCGCCAGTCTGTTCCTCGTCGCGGGCAACACCCTCAAGTTCCTCATCGGTATCGCCGTGGGCTCGCTGGTCATCTACTGGCTGATGACCCTCATGGGCAGGGCGGGCGTCAAGACCGGCGTCCCCTATCCCGTCCTCGCCCGCGCCTCGTTCGGCACCTTCGGCGCCAACGTGCCGGCGCTCGCCCGAGCCGTGGTCGCCACCTTCTGGTACGGCGCCCAGACCAGCGCGGCGGCCGGCGCCATCGTCGCCTTCCTCGTCCGCTACGACGGCCCGAGGCACCTGCACGAGACCACTCATCTCTTCGACCACAGCGGCCTCGAAGTGCTGTGCTACCTCGGCGTCTGGGCCGCCCAGCTGCTCATCATCAGCAAGGGCATGGAGACGGTGCGCCGTTTCCAGGACTTCGCCGGACCCGCGGTCTGGCTGATGATGCTGGTGCTGGCGATCGCGCTGTCCGTGAAGGCCGGCGCGCTGTCCTTCACGGTCGACATGCCGGCCAAGGACCTGGGCGCACTCGCCAAGAGCGCCACCGGACTCGACGTCAGCCCCGGCTCGTTCGCCGCGATCGCCGCGATCGCCGCCACCTGGGTCACCTACTTCGCGGCCCTGTTCCTCAACTTCGGTGACTTCGCCCGCTTCACCCCCGACGTGAAGACCCTGAAGAAGGGCAACGTCTGGGGTCTGCCCGTCAACCTGATCCTCTTCTCCCTCGTCGCGGCGATCACCACGGCCGCCGCCAGCAAGGTGTACGGGGAGGTCATCCTCGAACCGGCCAAGATATCCGCCAAGTTCGACAGCACGGCCCTCGTCCTGCTCGCCGCCCTGACCTTCGCCGTCGCCACGCTCGGCATCAATGTCGTCGCCAACTTCGTCAGCCCCGCCTTCGACTTCGCCAACGTGGCACCGAAGTACGTGACCTTCCGACGCGGCGGCCTCATTGCCGCCGTCATCGCGCTGCTGCTCTACCCGCTGCACCCCTGGGACAACGCCCCCAGCTTCGTCAACGCCATCGGCTCGACGATGGGCCCGCTCTTCGGCGTGCTCGTCGTCGACTACTACCTCATCAGGAAGACCCAGCTGAACGTGCCCGCGCTGTACCAGGAGGACGGGGAGTTCCGCTTCCAGGGCGGCTGGAACGTCCGGGCGCTCGTGGCCGCCGCGGTGGGCTCGGTCTTCTCCAGCATCCTGCCCGTCTACGGCCCGTCCGGATACGGGGCCAACCTGGGCCCGTACTCCTGGTTCATCGGCGTCGCCGTCGCCGGAGTGATCTACCTCGCCCTCAGCAGGGGCAGGAGCCCGCTCACCGCCCGAACCCCCGACGCTCCGGCCGCGCAGGGACAGACGGAGGCTGCCACCGGATCGTAGACAACGCGGGCAGAACACACCATGCGGCGAGGAGCGACCGGTGCGGCACACTGGTCGCGCCTCGCCACCTTCCCCGTCCGTCAGCAGCCGCACCCTGCCGCGGCGGCGGTAGTGGCCGAGCCGGCGGACTCGTGGTCCAGGAGGATGCGGCCGCTCCCGCACACACGCCTGGTACCTCACCCCCGACGGCGCACGCATCACCCACGACCTGCCCCCACTGCGCGGCCGACCGCCCTACCCCATCACCTCCACCACCGCGGCATCCCTGAAATCGCCGCACACCCTCACCGTCGTCCGCGCCCACCTCACCTTCGCCGCAGACGCCCGCCGACACGGACACGAACACGGCCCCTACGCCTTGCCCCCGAAGTCGCCCACCCCATCGACGACAGCGAACGACTCGTCGCCGACGCCGTCCTGCACCACACCCTCGTCAACAACGAACCGCCGGAAACTACGCGCGTTCGTGGATGGGGATCGCCGACCTGAGGGATCTGGAAGTCGATTCTGTCCGTCAGCTCGACTCCGCAGCCATTCCCGGCCCGGATGTTGGCCTTGAGCGTGGTGTACGAAGTGGCATCGCCCGTCACTTGATGCCGTTGTCGACGAGATAGCGCACCGCGTCGATCATCTGCCGGTGGCAGTAGCCCTCCGGCCGACCACCACGGCCCGCCAGCCGGCCCGGAACCGGCATCAGTATCTTCGCCACAGCCCACTCGGCGTTGCTCATGTCCGAGTCGTATCGGGGCGGGCGATCCGGCCGGTCGCACGCGTTCGCGAACCTGTGGGCGAGGCAGTCACACGCAGGAGTGGACGAACCGAACCCGGGCAACCGCGACCGCACGACACTTCGACATTTCGACACTTCGACACTTCGACAACGGGGCCTCTTGATTCTCGCTGGACTCGACATCTGCGAGCTACTGAGAGGCCCCTCTTCCATGCCCCGACATCGGCCAACTCACCCGATCCAGGACTCTGTTCGAACCCTGTCGATCACGCGAGCGGATAGAGAACAGAACAGACAGTCAGGGGCTGGGCTTCGGCTCGGGGCTCGGGTATGACCTGCTGGCGCTCCTTTGCGGCTGGTGTCCGAGCTAGGACTGCTGGGCCTGCCGACGGGACACCGGCAGCGGCACTGTGGCGCCAGTCCGAAGGATGTCCTCTTGTAGGATCGTTGAACGATCCATACCGTGTGCGGGAGATGCCTCGTGCGGCGGCTGCCGCGGACCACGGAGGGGCACGTCGAGGACGGAGACGGCCATGGGCGCGGGCGAAGAGAGCGACGTTTCGCGGTGCGGCTCGGGTCAACAGCCCTCCACTGCAAGGACGTTGGTCCGGAGATTGGGTCCGGTTGCGGCAAGCGTCGGGGGAGCATGCGGGCTGTGGGCGGTCATGCGCCTGATCGCGCGTACCTCCTTCTTCAGGGCCGCCCCATGGGTGGACTTCCTGTGCGTGCTGGTGCTTCTGCTCGCCTGTTTGCTTACGGGTGTCTGCCGCTTCCTGGGCTTCCGGTGGGTCCTGGGTGTGCTGTGCCTCCTTGGCATGCTGGTCCTGCAGCGGTCCGAGCTGAACCAGCAGGCGCTGCACCAGCACGGGCGCACCGAACACGTCAGGGTCCTGCGGGTCCAGGAGGCCGAGGACGGTATGGCTGGTGAGGGCTTTGACTTCTACACCGTGGCCGTTCTCGACGGTTCCCCGCAGGCTCCGATACGGGGCGGCTCCGTCAGCTGGCACTGGGCGGACAGCGGCATCTACACGGTGACTGTCGATCCGCAGGGGCTGGCCCCGGCCGAGCGGGGAGGCGCTCCCGGCCCTCCGGTGGTCCAACGGTTCCTGCAGATCGCGCTTGGGTTCGGCCTGGCCTGCGTCCTGTGGCGACCCGCGCATCTCCTCCTGCGCCGCAAGCGCGTGGCCGGGCCGGGACCGTCCGATGAGCTGGGCGTCGACGGTCCCGACGCTGGATCTGCTGGTGTGGAGGAGGAGTTGCCCGATCCTGTGTTCCTGGTGAACGCCGATCCGGAGGGGGTGCTTGAACTGCTGGCAACGGCCCCCTGGCCCGCAGGGGGGTTGGAGGGGGCGGTGTACCGGGCATCGGCTCATCTGCACCGGCATGCGGATACGGGGGTGCGTCGGCAGATGCTGGCGCTGGACGCCGCCCGCTACGGGGACCTGGGCCTGTCGGCGCGGATCACCGCCGTGCCGGTCGGCGGCGGTGCCGACCGGCGATGGGGGGTGGACTGGGCCACCGGCAGCACGGTCGACCACCGGTTCCGGCAGGCCCTCATCGGCCACACCGAGCGGGTGCGCGGGGTGGCGACGGGGATGGTGGACGGCCGCTCGGTCGCCGTCACCTTCAGCAGCGAGGACCGCACGGTAAGGGTGTGGGACCTGGCCTCCGGCCGCCCGCTCGGCGAACCGCTCACCGGCTACGACGGCGAGGTCTGTGCAGTGGCGACGGGGGTGGTGGACGGCCGCCCGGTTGTCGTCGGCGGCTGCGGGGACGGCGCCGTGCGGGTCTGGGACCTGCCCACCGGCCGACCCGTCGGCCACCCCCTCGCCGGCCACACCGAAGTTGTCACAGCGGTGGCGACGGCAATGCTGGACGGCCGCCCGCTCGGCGTGAGCGGCAGCCGGGACGGGACAGTACGGATGTGGGACCTGGCGACTGGTCAGCCCGTCGGAAAGCCCCTCACCGGCCACAACGGCCCGGTGCAGGCGCTGGCGACGGAGGTCATGGACGGTCGCCCGGTCGCCGTCGTCGGCAATGGGGACGGGACGGTGCGGGTGTGGGACCTGGCCACCGGCCGCCCGGTCGGCGAACCCCTCACCGGACACACCGACGAGGTGCGAGCCGTAGCGACCGCAGTGGTGGACGGTCGCCCGGTCGCCATCACCGGCAGCCCGGACAAGACCGTGCGGAGGTGGGACCTGATGACCGGCCGGCCCGTCGGAGTACCCCTCACCGGCGCCGCCGAAGGGGTGTACGCCCTGGCGACAGGATCGGTGCAGGACCGCCCGGTCGCGGTCGGCGGCAGCGGGGACGGGATGGTACGGGTGTGGGACCTGGCCACCGGCCGCCCGATCGGCGAACCCCTCACCGGCCACTACGGCCTGGTGAGCTCGGTGGCCACTGCGGTGGTGGAAGGCCGCCCGGTCGCGGTCACCGGCAGTTGGGACACCACAGTGCGGATCTGGGACCTGGCTACCGGCCGCCAGATCGGCGAACCCCTCACCGGCCGCATCGGCCTGGTGAAGGCAATGGGCGTGATGGTGGCGACCGCGGTGGTGGAAGGCCGCCCGGTCGCGGTCACCGGCAGTTGGGACACCACGGTGCGGATCTGGGACCTGAGCACCGGCGGCCCGATCGGCGAACCCCTCACCGGCCACATCGACCAGGTGCGAGCTGTGGCGACGGGAGTGGTGGACGGCCGTCCAATCGCCGTCAGCGGCAGCCAGGACGGGATGGTGCACCTATGGGACCTGCCCTCCGGGCGGCCCGCCGGGCAGTGGGTGTTCCCCGGGCCGGTCCGTGCGGTGGAGGTCTCCCCGGACGGCCGACTGGTGGTGGGCTTCGGCTGGGAAGTCGCGGTCCTGGCCCCACCCCGCCCCTGAGGACGGTCCGGCAACGGCACGGGACTTGCCCGAGCTGCCCGACACGGCGGTCTGACGTTCCCATTGCTCGCCACCACCCGCCTGTTCACGGCCACCAGCGCGGAGCTGGAGCAGGCGGCCGCCGAGGACCGGGGTCCATCATCCCAGCCGCGGCCGCAGCGGAGCCCGCACCATGGGCCGTCAGTGAGGCAGATGAGGCGGAGCAATCCCTGATGCCTAGGTCTCCAGAAGACCCATCTGAAGCATGTCTTCTCCGCTGTTGCGCTCAACCTCATTCGCCTCGATGCCTGGTGGAACGGCCAGCCGCTCGACCGCACCCCGCGTGAGCCACTTTGCCCGTCTCGACCTCTCCGTCGCCGCGTGACTGAATAAGCCAGCAGGATCGTCACCAGCCGCAAACGGTGATCTTGTGGGAGTGTCACCTGTGTGTGAGTCCAGGGGCCGTACAACTGCGCGGGGTGAAGCCCCGAGAGGTCGACGACCGTGGCCCGTACTCCATTGGACCTGGACGACCTGGACGATCTGGTCGGCCGCTGGACGGTGTTGAAGGGCGAGCAATGGCTCGCGCGGGCCGGCAGCGCGGTGGCGGCTGCCATTCCGGCGCCCCGCGCTCTCGCCGCCCACGGCGACACGTGTCGTGTCGATGCCCAGTTCGTCGGCGTGTTGCGCGGTCCACACCAGGGCGGCGTAGCAGTCTTCCACTCCGGCAGGGTAGGGATCTTCGGGTGCCAGCCGGTATTCCACGGATACGACCGTGCAGTCGAGGTCGAGCGCATACGTTCACACACGGGCCGGTCGGCATCGATGCCGCCGGAAATCATGCCTCCGCCGTGGAGCTACATGAGTGCGGGCAGCGCGCCGGTCGAGGAGCGGGGCTGGTACACGCGGACGAGCAGGTCCTCGCCTGTCGGCCCGTGGATCACGTGATCGTGGCGCGCCACTCGTTCGTCGTGAGGAACATCGGCGAGAAGCGCGGAGACAGCCGCGTTGCCCGAGCGTTTCGTAGAGGGCCAGTCCGTCCGTGAGCGCGGGGTCGACGCGGTCGGAGAACCTGGAGGGTCAGTTCATGGCCGGGCATGCCTCCTTTCTTGAAGTCTCGAAGGTGACGGTGTGGTTGGCCGTAAGAGCCGCCCGGCAGTGCCCGGCCCGGGGGCTGGGTCGCAGGTCTGCGCGTCGCGGAGCCCGCTGGGGTTGCTGGGCGGTCCTTACGGAGTGACGGCTCGGTGCCGTGAAGGTGGGCCTCGGCGGGTGGCGCTGAGCTGTCTTGGTCAGGCGCCGGCGCCGCCGTCGACCGGCAGCATCGCGCCGGTCACGTACGAGGCGCGGTCGCTGAGCAGCCACGCGGCCGCCTCGGCGATCTGCCGGGGCTCGCCCATCTGACCGAGCGGGATCGACTTGGTCATCTGCTCGACGATGCCGGGGGTCGCCGCCTCCCAGGTGGCGATCATCTCAGTGGAGGTGCCGCCGGGGGTGATGCCGTTGACCCGGATACGGTCACCGGCCCAGTTCACCGCGGCGGTCTCGGTGAGGCTGTTGAGCGCGCGCTTCATGGCGCCGTAGGCGGGCAGGGCCGGGTTCGCGCGGCGGCTGCCGATGCTGGAGGTGTTGACGATCGCCCCGCCGCCGTTCTTCCGCATGAGAGCGGCCTGGGCGTTCATGGCGGTCCAGTGCGCGCGGAAGTTCACCGCGAACTGCTCGTCGATGTCCTCGTCGCTGGTGGTGTGGACCGGGCCGAACTGCTGCTGGGGGACCGCGCCGTTGTTGAAGGCGCCATCCAGCCGTCCGTGCAGCTTTTCGACCTGGTCCACGGCGGCGCGGATGCTCGCGCTGTCGGCGAGGTCCATGGTGACGGCGTCGGCGGTACCGCCGTCGGCGCGGATCTCCTTCACGATGGTCTCCAGGGCGTCGGCGCTGCGGGCGGCGAGCACGACGGCGGCGCCCTCGGCGGCGAAGAGCCGGGCCGCGGCCGCCCCGATGCCACGGCTGGCGCCAGTAATGAAGACGACCTTGCCGGTGAGCAGGCCGACGGGTGCGATCTCAGCGGTGTTCGTGGTGTTCGTGCTGTTCGTCATGGCAACAGCGTCCGGTCGGCCGCCGACCGGATACAGGCACAACCAGTACTACGATCCGCCGCCGGGCGGCGCGCACACTGACCGTATGGACAGACAGGAGCTCGGGGCATTCCTTCGGAGCCGCCGCGAGCGGCTCCGCCCCCAGGACGTAGGCCTCCCCTCCGAGCCGCGACGCCGCACACCAGGTCTGCGCCGCGAGGAAGTGGCCGTCCTCGCGCACATCTCCACCGAGTACTACATCCGCCTCGAACAAGGCCGGGCGCCACGCCCCTCAGGCGACGTCCTGGCCGCGATCGCCGGCGCCCTGCGGCTCACCGACGCCGAGTCCGACCACCTCCACGTCCTCGCCGGCACCGCGCCGAACCGCACCGGACTGCACCGGCGCGACGTCCGCCCCAGCATCCTCGCGCTCCTCGAACGAATGCCCCAGACAGCCGGCTTCGTGATGTCCGCCGCGTGCGAGGTCCTCGCCTGGAACGACCTCGCGGCCGCCCTCATGGAGGACTTCGCCCCGCTCACCCCCAATGAGCGCAACCTCGCCCGCCGGGCCTTCCCCGGACCGCAATACGCCGATGAGACGCTCTACGGGATCTCCGACGCCGCCGACTTCCGGCTGGGCATCGTGATGCAGCTCCACACCACCCTCGCCCGCTACCCCACCGATCCCGCCGTGACCGGCCTCGTCGACGAACTGCGAGACACCAGCCCCGACTTCGCCCGGCTCTGGGAACGCCACGACGTACAGCCCGTACCGACGCTCACCAAGACCTTCCGCCACCCGACCGTCGGCGACGTCACCGTCGACTGCGACACCCTCACCCTCACCGACCGCGACCAGCACCTCGTGCTCTACAGCGCACCGCCTGGGTCCCCCGGCGCCGAGACGCTGGCTCTTCTGAACGTCCTCGGCGCCCGAGCGAGCGACTATCTGCACTAGCGCCACATCCGACCACGACGGACACCGCCGCCGACAGAGTGACGTACGGGGCGGGCATGGCGGAGTCCATCGGCATCAGGCGGCTTGTCCGAGATCGGCAAGGGTCAGGTCCCGCTCACGCACCGCGGTGAAGCCAACATCCAGCTTGCGGTCGTCCGCCTCGGGCTCGATTTCGAGTTCGTGCGTGCTGTACTCGCCGAACCGCTTGATGTGCTCGGTCAGGAACGGCGATGTCGAGGCTGGTCGGCTCCAGGACGAGACGTACGTCGACCGTGGCGCCGGTGTCGATGGCGGCGGGCTCGGCGGCCTGGCTGGTCTGTCCGGCGTTCGCGGGGTCGTCCGTCGGACCGGTGCCGCACGCCGTCGCGGCCAGGCCGGTCAGACCTGCGGTGACGGCGAGCCGGAAGGCGGTGGTGCGGCGCGTGGCTGATCGTGCTCCTTGGGTGCGCGCGGTGGGGTTCATACGGCGGCTGCGCGCAGGCCGGTTTCGAGGTCGGCGATCAGATCGTCGACGCCTTCCAGGCCGACCGACAGCCGCACCAGGCCGGGCGTGACCCCGGCCGCGGCCTGCTGACGGGCGTCCGGCTGGGCATGGGTGGTGGAGGCGGGGTGGATGACGAGACTGCGGACGTCGCCGATGTTGGCGAGATGGCTGAACAGCCGGACCCCTTCGACGAACCGTTGGCCCGCCTCCAGGCCGCCCGCCAGTTCGAAGGCGAGGACCGCGCCGGCGCCGCGCGGCAGATACCGTTTGGCCGGGACGTGCCAGGCGCTGGAGGACAGTCCGGGGTAGTGCACCCGCGAGACCTGCGGCTGCTGTTCCAGCCACTCGGCGAGCGTCAAGCGGTGCAGGTCAAAACGCGCATGGCAGCATAGGGGGTTGGTGATCGACACCAGAGGGATGGGATGGGAAAGCGCAAGGGCAAGCGCCGCTGGCGGCCGTTGAGCGCGCATGAACAAGAGATGCTGAGGCGTCGCGAGCAGCAAGGGGCGGAGTGGCGTCGTCGCTACCTGGACCACGATCGGCGTCTGCGGCGGCAGCAGGCGAAGCGGGTTTTCATGTGGAAGCTCGTGGGAGTCGCCGCAGGGGGCGTGCTTGCTGGCGTCATGCACGCTCTCGGACGCATATAAGGCCCCACCACGGCTACAGGTGCGGGACCTCACTGCGTTCGACGAGCTGGAGGCGTACGCCCGGCGACGTAGCCGAGTCGATGCAGTGACGGGTCGAGACACCTGCCCTGTTCTGACCCGGTGCTCGGATGCGCGAGTCAGACGCGCGCGGATCCTGATCGGTCGTCGGCCTGCTCGCCCCTCACGCGGTAGACCCCGGGGCTCACTTCGTCGGATTGTTCGGCGACGACCGGTGCCAGACGCTCGGGCCGGCTTGTGCACAAGTTCCAGGTCGCGCCCATGAGCAGAGCCATGTCCTGAGCACGATCGAGCCGTGCGCCGGGCAGGTTCGCGCGGTAGAGGTACGCGCCGGTCAGGTTCGCGTCGGACAGATCCGCGCCGAGGACGTCCACGCCGGACACCGGGCTGGCAGGGGGATGACATGGGCGAACGAGGAGTCTCCGGGCCGACGATCACCATGCGGGAGCCATTGGTGGTGCCGTTTCAAGGAGAGCTGGTGAACAGCTCGAACGCGTCGGGGTGGACGGAGTCGAAGTGGACCGATCCGGCGGAGCCAATGAGGCGGAACCCAAGTCACCCCGTCCAGCCGGGTCTCTCCCCTGCCCGGCCCTCCGCACCCACGTCCCGGCCGCTAGGACCTGCCCTGCGGCCGGTCATGCGGCCCATCCGAGCACCGGTCTGATCCGTTAGGCATGCCCAGTTCGGGCGTGCTCGGATGCTAGCGATTTACCTGTCCTACGGGCCGCCCCACAGGGGGCGGTCGTCGTCGGGGCGGCTGGTCTCTTTGAGTGTGGGGCCGAGGATGTGGTGCAGGTCCCACGTTGATGCCCCCTCACATACTGTCTCGCTGAATCGACCATCGTCCGTGAGGGTCAGGGTCGCGTAATAGCCCTGGGAGACTGGGTTGGTGACCTCCTCGTAGTAGAAGGTGATCGAGTCCTCGGGGTATTCGGCCATGACCGTGCGAATCAGGGGCGTGAGTCGGTCGTCGGCTTTGTCGTAGTCGGCGAACATGACGGCGAGCCGGCCCGGGGCCATGCGCCAGACGCGAAGCTGCAGGGCGCGTCCGGGCTCATCGGGAGGCCAAGGGTCCTCGACGCGGATCAGCTCGGGAGTTCCCGCAGTGGTGTCACGATCGTCCGCTTGGGTCACATCATCTCCAGTTCGGCCGGGCGGTAACGGGGTGGCGTCCGGGGCACGTGCTGCCTTCGCTTCTGCGTTTTGGCGGATTTGGACGATACGCCGCACGGGAGGGATATCGAACACTCTGACATTTCTGGGTGGTTGCCTGGCTGGGGCGTGAATGGGGTGTCCGATACCGGTGGATGTCCGGGCAGCGGCCTGGAGTGACGTCCGAGGAGGCCGCGGAGATCAGGCGGCTGCGGGCCGAGAACGCGGAGCCCACCCGTGCCCTGACTCGAACGTGGCACGTCACGTGCCCCGCGGACAGAACTTCGCATGCCACGACAGGGTGCACGAGATCTGCTCCAGCACCGGGCGAACGATTCGGCCACGGAAGGTGGTACCGCTTGCACCGCTCCCTGTCCCCGGTCGCCTGCGTGATCCGATGGTGCCGAGGCATGCTGCGGGTGCCCCGTTCCCTCGCGAAAAGGAGATCGCACAGGCAATGGATCACCCTGCCCCGCTCTCCGGGTACCGTCAGGGTATGAGTCATCCACACCCCGAGCTGAAAGCCGCCCCGCCCCTTCCCGAAGGGGGGCTGCGGGTCATCGCCCTGGGCGGCCTGGGTGAGATCGGCCGCAACATGACCGTCTTCGAGCACGCGGGCAAGTTGCTCATCGTCGACTGCGGCGTGCTGTTCCCCGAGGAGACCCAGCCCGGCGTGGACGTGATCCTGCCGGACTTCACCTCCATCCGGGACCGGCTGGACGACATCGTGGCCGTGGTCCTCACCCACGGCCACGAGGACCACATCGGCGGCGTGCCGTACCTGCTGCGCGAGCGGTCCGACATTCCCGTCGTCGGCTCCAAGCTGACGCTGGCGTTCCTTGAGGCCAAGCTCAAAGAGCACGGCATCCGGCCGCGCACCGTGCGGGTGCGGGAGGGCGACCGGCGCGGCTTCGGGCCCTTCGACTGCGAATTCGTGGCGGTCAACCACTCCATCCCCGACAGTCTCGCGGTCGCGATCCGCACCCGAGCCGGGATGGTGCTGCACACCGGTGACTTCAAGATGGACCAGTTCCCTCTCGACGACCGCATCACCGATCTGCGTGCCTTCGCCCGCCTCGGCGAGGAGGGCGTGGACCTGTTCCTCACCGACTCCACCAACGCCGAAGTACCCGGCTTCACCACCTCCGAGCGAGAGCTGAACCCGGCGATCGAGCAGGTGATGCGCACCGCGCCGCGCCGGGTCATCGTCTCCAGCTTCGCCAGCCATGTGCACCGCATCCAGCAGGTCCTGGACGCCGCCCACCAGCACGGCCGCAAGGTCGCCTTCGTCGGCCGCTCCATGGTCCGCAACATGGGCATCGCCCGTGACCTGGGCTATCTGAAGGTCCCCTCCGGTCTGGTCGTGAGCACGAAGGAGCTGGAGAAGCTCCCGGACCACAAGATCACTCTGGTGTGCACCGGCTCCCAGGGCGAACCGATGGCCGCGCTGTCACGGATGGCCAACCGCGACCACATGATCCGCATCGGCAAGGGCGACACCGTCCTGCTCGCAAGTTCCCTGATCCCCGGCAACGAGAACGCCATCTACCGAGTGATCAACGGACTCACCCGGTGGGGCGCCCACGTGGTCCACAAGGGCAACGCCAAGGTGCACGTCTCCGGGCACGCCAGCGCCGGCGAACTCGTCTACTGCTACAACATCGTCAAACCCCGCAACGTCATGCCGGTGCACGGGGAATGGCGCCACCTCCGAGCCAACGGCGACCTCGCCATCCGTACCGGTGTCGACCCCGAACGGGTCGTCATCGCCGAGGACGGCGTCGTCGTCGACCTGGTCGACGGGCGGGCGTCCATCACCGGCAAGGTCCCCGCCGGCAACGTCTACGTGGACGGCATGGAAGTCGGCGGCGCCACCGAAGCGTCCCTCAAGGACCGACTCACCCTCGCCGCCGAAGGCGTGGTCACAGTGGTGGCGATCGTCGACGCGGACACCGGCGCCCTCGCCGAGGCCCCCGACTTCCTGGCCCGCGGCTTCGTCCACGACGACGCCACCTTCGAGCCGGTCATCCCCGTCATCGAGAAGACCCTGGCCACCGCAGCCGAGGAAGGCGTCGGGGACGCGCGCCAACTCGAACAACTCGTCGCCCGCGCCGTGGCGAACTGGGCGTTCCGCACCTATCGCCGCAAGCCGCTCATCATCCCCGTCATCATCGATGCCTGAGCCGCGGCCCGGCAGCACGGTCCGCGGTTCCGGACGCGACCGTGCGTCCGGGGCCGGTCCGGCCTGTCGCCTTCAGGTGGCAACACCGCGAGCATCGAGGTCGGGCACGCCCTGACCGGACGGTGGCGAAGCCGCCTGGCTCGACGAGGCGGATCGCCTCGCCGTGGGCGGCCGGCGGGTCCGCGAGGGGGTCGGTGTTGCGGGCGACGGCCCTGTCGCCGCGCCCCAGGGCCGCCTGCTCAAAGTCGCGGCCGAAGGCGTGGGAGGAACCGGTGACAAGGTCGTAGTTGCCGTCGCTGTCCAGCTCCAGAGGGGAGCGAGGCGCCGGCAACATCATCCTGCTCCGTTCCGGCGGGCATCCCTCTCGCGCCAAAGGCCTTGACTTTGTAGGTGAGGCACACAGGACGGCTTCGGGCCAGGCTGAGGGTTGTCGATCCCGTGGCCAGGCTGCCAGGGCAACGGCTCTCAGCCGTTGCGACGCACGAGGGCGGCCCTGCGGGCCTCGGCGAGCTTGCGGGCCTCGCCCGCCTTTCGGGACTTGCCGCCGGCGCCGCGGGAGGTGCCCTTGCTGGTGCCGAGGCCGCGGAAGGGCGCGTTGGTGTTCTTGGGTCGGGGGACGGCGGGCCCGCCGTCGAGCGGGATCCCGGAGGGAGTCTTGGCGCCGGTGATCCGGCTCAGCTCCGCCTCGCCCGAGCGCACCTTGGTGACGGTCGGCTCGATGCCGGCCTCGGCCATCATGCGGCTCGTCTCACGGCGCTGGCCCGCCAGCACGAGCGTGACCACGCTGCCGGACTCACCGGCGCGGGCGGTGCGCCCCGCCCGGTGCACATAGTCCTTGGCATCGGTGGGCGGGTCGACGTTGACCACGAGATCGAGGTCGTCGACGTGCAGGCCACGGGCCGCGACATTGGTCGCCACCAAAACGGTGATCTGGCTGTTCTTGAACTGCGCCAGGGTCCGTGTGCGCTGTGGCTGAGACTTGCCGCTGTGCAGGGCCCCGGCGTGCACCCCGCTGGCCCGCAGATGCCGGGTGAGCTGGTCGACGGCGTGCTTCGTGTCGAGGAACAGCAGTACGCGGCCGTCGCGGGCGGCGATTTCCGTGATGACGGCGTAGCGGTCAGGGCCGTGGACGACCAGAACGTGGTGCTCCATCGTCGTGACTGTGCCCGCGGCCGGGTCGACCGAGTGGACGATGGGGTCGTGGAGGTAGCGGCGGACCAGTTGATCGACGTCGCGATCGAGAGTGGCCGAGAAAAGCATCCGTTGACCGTCGGGGTGCACCTGGTCGAGTACGTCGGCAACCTGCGGCAGGAATCCCAGATCGCACATCTGGTCGGCCTCGTCCAGCACGGTGATTTTCACCCGTCCCAGGCGGCAGGCGTTGCGATCGATCAGGTCGTGCAGGCGTCCGGGGGTGGCGACGACCACCTCGGCTCCCTGGCGCAGCGCGGCGACCTGCCGGCCGATCGACGTTCCGCCGACGACCGTGGCGATCCGCAGCCGCAGTGCCTCGGCGTACGGCGCCAGCGCCTGGGTGACCTGCTGGGCCAGCTCCCGGGTAGGCACCAGGATCAGCGCAAGGGGCTGCTTCGGTTCCGCGCGCCGCCCGGCCGTCCGTGCGAGCAGTGGCAGGCCGAAAGCGAGCGTCTTGCCTGATCCGGTGCGCCCGCGTCCCAGGATGTCGCGCCCCTCCAGGGCATCGGGCAGGGTGGCGGCCTGGATCGGAAAGGGTTCGCGCACCCCGAGTTCGCTCAGTGTCCGCAGCATCTCCGTCGGCAGTTCCAGACCGGCGAAGGTGACGGCCGGGAGCAGCGCCGGGGGCGTTGCCCCAGGATGGGCGGGACTGCCGAGAGCGATGCCGGAGTCATGGGGATGCTTCATGAACAGCCTTCCGCAGGGGAACTTACCGAGGAAGGCCCGGCAGGTTTGAACAGCTCACGCACAAGCCGAACGGAACAGACAGAATCGCCCACCGCGACGACCACGCAAACGTGTGACACTAACACACGGCATAGCCTCGCGCCCCTCCGCACGGCGTCCGGATTGCTGACCTGCACCCGCAGCAGGGGTCTGCTGCCCCGCCCGGCGCCCCGCTCGCAAGGCTCGATGCGTGGCTCGACAGCTCGCCCGTGGGGTGGGGTTGCTGGGTGCAGGGCTCATCGCGGCCCCGAGATACCGATGGAGATGAGCCTTTGGCACACGTGCCAGGCTTCGCGTGGCGCATCACTGCACCGCCACGGCGTGATGTGGTCACCAGATTCACGCTGTCGGGGAAGCCGCCGGACTCGTGCGTCGAGGCCGTCACGAACGCATCGCGGCGTCGACGGAGGGCTGCGGCTCGCCCGGAAGGGGCGGTGCCACAGCCCTGACGGCCCCGGGTCGCTCTACGGGCTGGCGCTGGCCACGCCGCTTTCGTCGACGGTGAACTTTCCGTTCGCGGCGCCGTTGAAGGTGCCGTTCCTGATCCACTCGATCAGGGCCGCCTTGACCGTGGCATGGGGGCCGGCCCACGGTTCGCCGGGGCGCCCGCCGTAGGGCGTTCCGGACTGCGGTGTGCAGCGTGGGCCGGCGCAGCCCTCCATCTGCATCTGGTGGCTGGCGCACTGGACCTGCACGAGGACCTTGTTCGTCATCGACGCCGGGAGCGCGTTGAAGATGGCGGGCGCGTTGGCCGGCGGCGCGGTGTCGTCCTCGAGACCGTGGAGGACCAGTGTGGGCGGGGTCAGCTGCCCCGCGACGGCGGTGTTCCAGCCGTAGCTGGAGAACGTCGGCGAGCGGTCGAGGCCTGTCGGGTGGCCGGGGTCGTCCCCTCCCCAGTTCCGCCCCTCGGTGTCCTGCTCCATGATCTGCTTCCAGAACTGATCCTGGCTGCCGGGGACAACACGCCCGGTGCACGCGGCCTCGCGATCCGGCGGCAGCACCGGTGCCGCCGGACGGCGGTTGAGCGTCAGCGGGAACGTGACGAAGCCCGTTGGGGGTGTCGTCTCCTCAGTCGGTCCGCCGAAGAGCGACGACATGAACACGGCACGGTTGACTTTCGCGATGACGTCGGCGCTTCCGGGCAACAGCGGGTTGGGGTTGGCTGCGTACAGCGTCCGCCCGACGCGCGGCCCGCCGAGCGAATAGCCGAGCAGGGTGACCTTGCCGTCCGCCGGCTGCGCGCGTGTGATGGCGTCATCGATCACCTGACGGATATCGCGTACCCAGACGTCCATGCGCGCAAAGCGGTAATTGCTCGAGTGCGCGCGCCTCTCCCCGCCCAGCGGATTGGTCAGGAGCAGGGTCCCCTGCTGGTCGAGGGTGAAGATCGGGTTGTGGGTGCGGTCGCACCCCTCGGGGTACGGACAGGTGCCGTCCGCGAGATAGGGCCTCAGGCTCGCGTTGCCGGGATCGTTCAGGCCGTCGTCGAAGCGCGTCGAGTGGCCGTAGCCGAGCAGGCTCGGGGCGAACGTGTCGATTCCCGCCCGCGCGAGTCCTTCCTGCACGCTGAGCGAGCCACCCTCCGGGGCGGGGAAGCGCAGGTCGAAGGCCGGCGAGGCGGTGACGGTACGGCCGTGGATCAGCACTGCGGCCCGGTTGGGCACGCCTGGACATTTGCCGTGCGCGTACACCGGCTGGACGCGATGCACCTGGATCTTCGCCGGGCGCCCGTCGAACCGCGGGTCCGGCATGAGCCCGGGCGGCACCCTGAACCTCAGCCAGTGATCGCCCGTGGAGACACCGGTCGGCACTTCGTCGCACTGCCGGGCCGACGGCGTGGTGGCAACAGCCAAAGATGGTGTGCTGGAGCAGAAACTCAGGATCAGGCAGACGCTCAGCAAGAGCCATCTCGTCCGGGCGCCGGACGTTCGGTGTCCCCCGGTCCACGCCCGCCGCCCGCGCCCCGCCGAGCGCGCCAGTACGCCCGTTATCCGCAGGATTCCGTGGTGTCGTCGAGTCATGTGCGCTGCTGTCATGCCCAAACCTCCTGCCGCTGGACGCGGGGTGAAGCCGACGCTCATCAGTCTGCCCAGCAGGCACGTTGAGAGCGCCCCGCGCACGGGCGCACCGGTGGCACAGCAGCGCGCTCGGCGGCCGCGTTCTCACTCTCGCCCCGGGCGGTGGCCCACCGCCCATGTCCCTGCGCGGGCGTACGACTTGAAGGCCGGAAGTTCCTTGCGCCACGAAGCTCCCAGCTACCCCGCACGGTGACACGGCCCCTCAACCACCCGGGCATACATGACAGTTGCCTGCGCAGGCTCACCACCCACCCGTCGTCCTGCTTGTGACCGGCGTCGTCGACGACGGCAGCCGACACCCAGGTGCGGCGGCAGGTTGCACAGCGGTTCGCGGCCCGCGTGCGGGACCTCCGGCGACATGGACAAGTCTCGGGCACAGGCCGATGACGGCGTCGGACACAGGGTGATCGTCAAGCGGATCCGCGCCAGGGAGAACACTCCCGCCGGATCTTCACCGCTCCAGGGCGATCCACAGGACGTGGGGCATCGCCGTAAGCGTGGGCCACAACATCGAGCAGACGGCCGTTGCAGCCCTGCGATCCCAGCACGCGCCCTGGAACCGCTGCGTCGGTCAACGGCCTGGCTGCCGGACATCAAGCAGGGTGGATGTCTTCGACAAATGGCCGCCGCGGCACCGGATGGAGCGCCACACTGTGAGTACGCAACGGGGGGTGCTCATGAATGCGATGGACCCGACGAGCAGAGCGAGTGAACGCACCGGTCGGGAGGCCGAGTTGGCCGTCGGGCTGCGCATCCTCCCGGAGAACGGCGGCGACCTGGAGACGGTGGAGCGGCTGATCCGCGGCCTGCGCCGGGAGCTGGGAGAACTCCACAGCGTCCGCGTGGGCCATGCACCCTCCGGCCCACCCCCGCCCGGCGCGAAGGGCGACGCCGTCACCATCGGGGCGATCGTCGTGGCCCTCAGTGCGTCCGGCGGGGTGCTCACGGCGCTGGTGGACACCCTGCGCGACTGGCTGGGGCGGCGCGCCGTGCGCGATCGCATCGTGGTCAGCATCGGTGACGACAGCCTGGAGCTGGAACACGCCACCGACGCCGAACGGGCTGCCCTCGTCCAGGAGTTCGTCCGTCGCCACAGCGGGTCCGACCCGTCATGAGTCGGCGTCTCGCGCTGCTGGTCGCCACGTACGAGCACGACGATCCGGGGCTCAGCCGCCTGACCGCGCCCGCCCACGACGCCGAGGCGCTCGCCGAGGTCCTGCGTGACCCCGCCGTCGCCGGCTTCGACGTCACCCTCCTCGTCAACGAGCCGCACTACCGGGTCGGCGAGGCGGTCGGTGATCTCTTCGACGGCCGGCGCAGCGACGACCTCGTCCTGCTGTATTTCACCGGCCACGGCCTCAAGGACGAGGACGGCCGGTTGTATCTGGCGATGCGCAACACCCGTCGCGGCAGCCTGCTGTTCACCTCCCTGCCCGCCGAGCAGGTCGACCAGGCCATGACCGGCAGTGACTCACGGCGCCAGGTCCTGATCCTCGACTGCTGTTACAGCGGCGCATTCCCAGCGGGACGCATCGCCAAGTCCGACCCGCAGGTACATGCGCTCGAACGCTTCCAAGGCCGGGGCCGTACGGTTCTGACCGCCTCCGACGCCATGCAGTACTCCTACGAGGGCGACCGGCTCAGCGGATCCGCCGTGCAGTCGGTCTTCACCCGCCATCTGGTCACCGGCCTGCGCGAGGGCACCGCCGACCTGGACGGCGACGGCGACATCACCGTCGACGAGCTGTACCGCTATGTCCACGACCGCGTGGTCGATGAGATGCCGCAGCAACGGCCCAAGCGGCAGGACGACGTCGAGGGCCGCATCGTCATCGCCCGCAACGTGCACTGGACCCTCCCGGCCCACCTCCGCAACGCCCTGGACAGCCCCGTCCCCGACGACCGCCTGTCCGCCCTGGACGGCCTGGCTTATCTGCGCCGCGTCGGCAACGAGACGGTGCGGGCGAAGGTGGAGGAGCAGATCGAACGGCTGGCCGGAGACGACAGCCGGAAGGTGTCGGCGGCGGCGGAGTTGCTGGGGCGGGGGCCCCTGGTCACCGAGGAGGACGTCGAGGCGCCTCTGGTGAGCGCGCCACAGAGACCTGAGGAAGACGTACCCAGACCGGAATCCGGCTCCGAACAGCCCTCTGTCGCCGACCTGTTGAGGCAACGGACTCTGGCCGGTGCCCATGCCGCACAGCAGAGGGTCAGAAGAGGTGCATACGCCTTCGGCCTGCAGGGCATCGCCGGTGTGCTGGCCGCACTCGCGTCGGCGCTGATGATGTGGGGGCTGCTCCGCGAGGGCGGAAGGTACACCCTGTTCGGCACTTGGGAGTTGGGCAGAGTAGGCGTGTACGTCGTCGGCACGTCCGCGGTCGCTCTGGTCGCGGCGATTCTCCTGGTCGTGCCGAAGTTCCGGGGACCCGCCGGAGCGGGCGTGCTGCTGGGAAGCGCGGCTGCGTCCGTATGGGGTCTCGTGTATTTCACCGCGGACGCGACATCCGACTACGTGTTCAAGGACGCCGCCCGCCTCGAACTCGCGGGTCACGCGGGGCTCTTGACCGCCGGGGTCGTCGCCGCGCTCGGTCCCGTTCGTGCCCGGGAAATCGCCGTCGATCTTCGTCCGCCGCAGGCTGTCTGGAGCTGGGTGGTGCTCGGCACGGCGTGCGGGGTCGTCCTCGTCGGCGTACTGGCGCCCGCACTACTGCTGCACCAGATCGCCGGACTGCGACAGGTGAATCCGCACCCGGACCTCGCTCACTGGTTCCACGCCTTCTTCGCCACCGGCGTGACGGCGGCCGTCATCCCTCTCTGCGCAGCGGTACTCGCACCGCGCCGGTTCGGTCACGCCCTGCTGCTCGGCTGGGCCGCGGTGACGCTCGCGGTGACAGCGGCCACGTACGCGTCGTTTCTCGGGCTCGGAGAACCGCTGGGCTACGTCGTGCTCGCCGGGGCCACACCGACGGTGCTGGCCGCCCTCGCGACGGTCCTGGCACGCTGGGGCCGGACGATCGAGGGACCGCCGCAGCGGCCCCGGTGGCGGATGCTGGTGGCGGCCCTCGTCCTCCTCCCCGCCCTGGCCGTTGGCGGTGGGATCCTCGCGGGCCGCACGGCGGACCGCACCGCGGTGACCCCGCTGGACGTCACCTACGGCAAGGACGGCAAGACCCTGTACGTCACCACCGAGCGGTACTGGGCGGCTGTCGCAGACAGCGATGACCCGCCAGGATCGATCAGCGTCCTCGACGCGGCGAGCGGCCGGACGATCCTGGGCCCTGTCAGGCTCGACGCGGCCGCCCCGGACGTGGCGTCGAGCGACGACGGCCGCTATCTGTACCTGGCGCAGCCCAAGACCCGCACTGTCACGGTGTTCGCCGCACAAGAGATGGAACAGGTCGGCTCGCCCCTGCGCCTGGACGGCAAACCGTTCTGGATCGAGGTCACCTCGGACCACCGCGCCTGGATCTTCTGCAGCGATCCCGACGAAGCCACGTGGATCGACACCCGCACCACCAAGGTCGCCGAACGCCGCATTCCCCTGGGCAAGGACTGGACCGGCGCCACGGTCAGCCCCGACGGCCGACGCCTCTACGTGGCGCGGGGCACGTCGATCTCGGTGATCGACCCGGACACGGGCAAGGCGGTCCGCACACCCATCGAGCTCAGTGGCAAACCCGTTGCCCTCACTCCGGACCCGGTCGATGCCACACGCGTCTACGCGGTCGTGGAGACCGGCGACCCCGGACAGGACGACCGACGCGCACTCGTCGTGGCTCTGGACACGAAGAGCGGCATCGTGCAGGGCATGACCAGTGTCCCGGACGCCTTCCAGCACAGGATGGTCGTGAGCCCGGACGGTCGGCGGCTGTACGTCATGCACAACCTCTTCGACGACGGCAGTGTCTCCGTCGTGGACACCAGGACGATGAGGGCGCTAGCGAAGCCGGTCGGCGTGGACGAGCCGCCGATGTCCATCGCGATCTCCCCCGACGGCGACCGCGTGTGGCTTGCCCTGTTCAGGGACATCGCATCCTTCCGGGCCGCCGCACCGCACTCCGTCTCGCACTTCGCCGTGAAAACTCCGTGAGCAGGCCCGGGGGCCCTCCGACCGCCCGGACCCCACTCGCCAGCACCTCCTACAGCTCCCCACGTCGGATGCAGAGTCGGTGGACCCCAACGCGAGGTAGCCGGTGTCGGTGACGTCCTCGCCCAGCAGCACCACAGGATCAGTGTGACGCGCAGTGATAGTTGGCCACTCGCGATGATGGCTGGCCAGTGCGGGGCGCCTTCGCCATGAGCCCCTGAAGGGAATCCACTTGATGCCACCGGGGTCGGTGGCGCACTGTTCAAGTGACGTTGAACGGGGGGCGCGAAAGGGAGTCGATTGCGCATCTCGGTGGCGGGTTGACGCGGAACATTTCGGTGGTGGGGGTGTTGTGGCCGGGCGAATACTGAGGCGGGCGCGCCTGCTGGGCCTGGCCGCGTTGTTCCTGGTGGGCTTCACGATCGTGTACCTGGGCCTTGAGGGTGGCGGTGGCATCCTGCTGCACGTCACGCAGAACATCTGGCTGGCGCTGCTCGTCTATCCCGGGCTCTATCTCCTGGCGTTCCTTCTCCTCGGGCTGATGATGCCGGACATGGAGGAGCTTGAGGGCTGGTCCAGGGGCTGGGGCGTCCTGGCGGTGATCGTGGTGCCCATCGCTGCTGTGGTCGTGACGTACCAGACCTACTCGGGCCTGGACCAGCGGGCGCTGCACGCCCGAGGCCGGCAGGAGCGGGCGACGGTGACCGACGTGTACTGGGTCGACCAGGGTGCCGATCCGCCATCTCACGTCGCACAGCTGGCTGACCCGTGGGGACAGCCCTTGCCGGGCACGGTGTCCGGGGACGGGCTGAAAGCCGGCCAGACCGTCACCGTCACTGTAGATCCCCGGGGGGAGATCCCGGTGCTGCTGGGCACTCCTTCGGCAGGCTCAGGGAACGTCCGGACCGCGGGCATCGCCGCGGGCGTCGAGATCCTGTTCCTCGCATGGGCGGCCTACCGGGGTTCCGCAGACCGGCTGGCCACGAAGACGACCGACAAGCCGAAGCCGACGCAGAGGCCCGACGACGTTCGGACATGACGCACCTGCGGCAACGGCCCCAAGGTTCCTCAGCTCCTGCCCGACCCTCTGCAGAGAGCAGCAGTCGGCACCATTAGACCCGTGCCAGGCGACGGCTCCACGCTCACGACGAACTCTGGGCCGCAGTGGCCAACCGTCTCTGAGCAGACTGGCCAACCGTCCCTGAACACGCCCTGCCCACCACCGGTCTTTTTGCTGTCCGTGGCCACCCATGGCTGGACGCCACATCAGCGAAGGACACCACCCCGCGCACACCTCTGGTGCGCAGGGCCGCGCGGCACGACCAGCCGGGTTTCTTCGGTTCCCGCCATCACGGAGGTCACGCCACCGACGGCCGACGGCACCGCCTGAGGCGTCCGCGTACAAGATTTTCCTCGCGCGCCTGGCTGTCGCTGTCCGCGTGCACGGGTGAAGACGGCTCGCTTGTGCGCGTTCCTCCGATGCTCGCCAGCCGCGCGCCGAGGTCGTCGTCGCGCTTGTCCTGCCCGAGCCGGCGGATGTGATTCTCGGCATCGGTGACCAGGTGGATACCGGTCACCACGCCCAGGTCGGTGAAGAGCTCGTGGTCCACCGAGGGCTTCCGTCCCTGACCCGCCGGGGCCCCCTCCGGACCTCCGGACGACGTGTCAGTTCCCCATGCGGGACCGTCGGGAGAGCGCCACGGACACACCACCGGTCAGCAACAGCGCACCGGCCGCCCAGACGATCCAGCCGCCGCCGAATCCGGTGTCGGCCAGCGGTCCGGACCCTGCGGAAGGACCGCCCGAAACGGAGCCGGACGCTCCGGCCGCGGAGCCGCCCCGCGCCAGCCGCAGGGTCAGCGCCGCGCTGTCGTTGGAGGCGTCGGGGTCGAGCCCCTTCATGACCTCCAGCGTGCGGACCTGACCCGTGGAGACGGCCGGGGTACGGGGGCCGATGGCGACGGTGAACGACAGGACGTGTCTGTCCCCCGGGGCGGGGTCGCCGAAGTCGCACTGGTAGGAGGACCGGCCCATCCGGGGGCCGGGGTCCGACCCGTCGTCCGTGGGCGGCGGCTGGCAGTTGTCCGGGATCTTCGTGGCCTTCGTGCCCGGCGGCAGCTTGACCAGGACCGGGAGCCAGGCCTCGTCGTCGAGGAGGTCCTGCACCACCGCCGGCCCCCGGTCGATCACCGTGGCGTGCAGCGTGGCGTGACCGCCGCGCCGCCCGGTGACGGTGTCCCCGGTGACGGCGAAGTCGGCGTGGTTGACGCTGTTGACGTAGGTGGTGAAGTACCGGTCGATGTTCCCGTCGGACGGCATCGCGCCCTTCGGGACCAGGGTCAGCGGGGTCCCGGGGCCGTTCGCCGGGGCGGCGCTGGTCAGCGGGGTGAATTCGTAGAAGATCTTGTCGCGCAGGGCCTCGTCGCCGACCTTGACGCGCAGCGGCGACGACAACGCGTACTGCCGGCCGGGCTCCACCGGGGTGGGGAAGTCGCACAGGGTCTCGCGCACGATGTGCCCGCCTCGGCCGTTCGCGGGCACATCGCGGCAGTTGGCCCAGGAGCCCTGAAGGTGCAGCCCGGCGGTGGTGTCGATCCGCAGCTCCACCCCCTTGGCCGCCGGGAGTTGGCCGTTGTTCCACACGTCCAGCGGAAAGGTCAGCATGTCGCCCGGCACCTGGTCCAACTGCTCGGCCGACGCGCTCACCTTCAGCTGCGTCTTGCCGTTGGTCAGGGTGAGGCGGTCGCCGGTGACGGTGGCGTCCGACGCCGTGCCGGAGACGGTCACGGTGCCGCTGCTGCCGACGGCCGCACCGGGCTTCGGCACCAGCCTGAAGGCGTGGAAGTCCGAGGTGGCGGACGCCAGGTCCAGCGTGCAGAGGTTGCCCTCGCAGTGCTCCGACGGCTCCGGCTCGGCGAAGTCGGCCACTCCGGACAGGTCGACGGTCAGGTGGACGTGGTGCGCCGTGCCCCCGCCGGCCACCTTCCACCGGTAGGACAGCGCCACGCTCGCCGGCTCCGTCCCGATGAAGAGCTCGTGCTGGGCGAACTGGACCGTCATCTTTCGTGCGGCGTCCGCCGTGTCGGCGCGGGCCGGACCCGTGCCGAACACCCCCGCCACCAGCGCCACCGCGCCCGCCGCCGTCGTCGCGACCGCGCGTACCCGTGATCGTCGTGCCATCCGACCGAACCCTTCCCGTGCGCCGGGAGGGCCCCGGCCGTGCTTCACAGGTGTGACCCGCCAGGTGCGGAAATGGTTGCGGTCAGCCGGGCTCAGGTGTCCGCGCTGCCGGGCACGATGTGACGTGGTCCAGGTCCACGTGGGTGTTCTGTGAGGCCGGCACTCAGGCGCCGCCGCGGGTGCCGAGTATCACCGAGGCGTCGACCTGCTGGCCTCACTCGCCCCGCCCCTGGCCGAGGCCTCGACGAAGGCGTATGTCCTGCTGGACGGCACCCTGCTGCCGATCGACCGGATCGCCACCGACCAGCCCTTCTCTTGAGTCGGCACGGAGCGCGGTGCCGGTGTTGCCACCGGCCCGTTTCTCCGTGCCGCTCGCCGAACCCGTCGTGCGGCTCTCACCGCAGCGGGCTCTCCACGGTCTCTGCCGTTCAAGCGTGGTTGAGTGTCCAGGGGTGGGGGATCGTGTTCCTCCGGTATCGGTAGCGGGTGACCGCGATCGAGACCATGGGGAACAGTTCAATCCCGTCCCCCGTCCGCCGAGAGCTTGTGCCACCGGCTATGGCGGTCAGTGAAGCGTTGACGTGTGCGGGCGGCTGCGCGCCCGGGGAATCGACCCTGCCACCGCCGAGGAACTCGTAGCCCAGCTGACCGCCCAACTAGTTGCCGCCGAGGACCGCGGGGGCGCCGCGGCCTTCCTCGACGCCCTGGTGGCGAACGAGCCGCCCGAACCGGCCGTACGCGGATCCCGACGCTCGCTCACCCCCGTGCGCCGTCTGACCGCTGCGGTCCTCGGTTTGCTGCGCCGCAGCACTGCGCCCGGAGCCGACCCGATGCAGGGAAGGCCTCCCGCGGCACGGGAGGAGACGGGCGGCGCATGAGCCCGGCGGACCCCGCTCGCCCGGCGCCACCGGCCTCCGGGCCCGGGAGCCGGTCCACACGGCTGTGGGGACCGCCGCCCTGGCTCTGGCTGACCCTGGGACTGTTCGGAGCGCAGGTCCCGTCGCTGGTCGCCTGGCTGGCCTGGACGGTGTCCTGGAGCAGAACCGAGCACGGCCGGAGTCCGGCCCTGCTGACGGTTCTGGCACTGACCCTCGTGCAACTGCTCCCTCTGGTCTTCCTGCTGGCGGGAGCGCTCTCCGTGGTCCCGCCCCAGCCACGCACCTGGTGGGTCGAGTGGCGCTACAAGCTGCGGCCTCGTGCCCACGAACCGGACAGCGCCCCGCACGTCTACGACCAGATGCGGCGCTTCCTCGCCGGCCATGCGCCGGGCACCGAACTGCGGGTCACCGTGCGCCGGGACCTGCTCGCCCGTGTCTATCCCGGTCGTTGGCGCACCACACGGGTCGGCGTCTTCAGCCCGCTGGTCAGCCTGTGGGAGAGAGACCGGCAGGCGGCCGAAGCGGTCCTGCTGCACGAGATCGGCCACATCCGGTACGGGGAGCAGCATGTCGCCGGACTCGGCAGCCCGTTCACCGGGCTGGTCAGGGCCTGGCCGTACGTCTTCGCGGTGTTCGGCCTGCTGCCCGTGGCGTTGCTCTTCGCCTCCGGGAACGCCACCGCGCCCCTGATGTCCGCTCAGATCGTCCTGGTGGTCCTCAGTGCGCCCAAGGTCCTGCTGATCGTGGTCAGCGCCCTGTGGTCGGCGGAACTGACCGCGGACCGGTACGCGGCCAGGACAGCCGCACAAACAGCGCAGCAGCGGGCACTGAACGCCCTCGCGCAATCCCCCCACGACGCTCTGGCCCGGCTCTACCACCCACCCGTCCGCATGCGGCTGTGGTTCACCGCCCGCACCGAACAGCCGGTGCCCCAACTCCTGCTGGTCCTCCTGTGGCCCGCGGCGGTACTCGCCGAGAACCTCCTGGACCTGTTCGGCGCCGCACTGGCCTACCGCCTGCTCGGCGACACGTCGGCCGCCGACGCCACCCGCAGGGCTGCCTCACTCGCCCAGGAGCAGCTCGCCTCGGGTCCCACGTGGTGGGCGATGCTGGGGACATTCGCCGCCTGGCCCCTACTCACCGGCGTCTGGGCACGGCTGTGGGGGTGGCGTGGGCGACCGCTGGGCACCTTCTCACCCGCCCTGTACGCGACCTCCGCCCTGCTCCCCGTGCTGATTCTGTCCCTCGGACTCCTCCCTGCCGGCCCGAAACCCGGCGCACCCTCCCAGGCCGACTCCCGCGTCCCGGATGCCACGGCCGCCCCGACGGCAGGCGGCAGTACGACCTGGGGAAGCATCCCGCCGACGCCCTGCCCCAGTCCCTCGAAGCCCGCGGCGCCCATCCGACCCCAGGGGCTCCCGTCCTTCGACACCCCACGGGTAGCGGATCCCGCGGGCTCCGCCTCAGCCGCCGACAACCGGATGCGCTCCTTCCGTACGCTCCGCGTCACCTCGACAGAACTGCTGTCCGGGTCACTCACGCAGGCTCAGGACATGGCAGACCGTCTCGCCCATGTCCGCTGGACGCTGAGCCCCGACGGGACGCTCACCGTCACGGGCGCCGACCTCCCCGAAATGCGCACCACCGTGGTGCACGACGGCACACGCCTTCTGCGCGGCGAGCGCACTCGGACCACGGACGTCAGCGCCACCACCACCTGGGTGGACGCGCGGCTGAACACACAGGCCGGCCGTACCGCACGACTCGACCTGATCCGCGCGGCGACCGGCGTCACGCACGCCGTGGTCGCGTGCCGGGAATTCGACTCCACCGTCACCACCGCCGCCCGACTGACCCTGCAACTCGAAGAGCGATGAGTAGACACCAGCTTGCGCCCTGACCCTGCAACCGCCGGAGCTGGACCGGGTGTTCGCGGATGACGACGTTCAAGGCAGCGGGGTCGTTCGTGTGGTGAGCAGTCGTCGCGGGCCGGTCATGACCCGCGACTCCGAGGACGTCGATCGGCGGGCTGCCCCTGGGCCGTCGGCCCTCCGTGACGCCTTCCGTCACCTGAACCGGCACATACCTCTTGATATGCGAAAAGTCCCCAGTCGACTCCACAGCGCAGCGTGACGAAGCGATTTCGCTACAAGTTCTGAAATTATCGAGGCCGGTTCCGGCCATGCGGCCGAAACACCCCCTTTCTACCGTCGCTGGCAGCCGGTGATCGCGCTCAGGTCGGGCGAGTCCCTCACATCCAGTGGGTCATCGGGTCCGTCGAAGTCAAAAACGCTACTTCCACCGGAAATGCCTAGACCCAGCACCTTCATGAGGCAGGAGCCAAGAGTGTCCAACATGTCCAGACGCAGCGCCCTACGGCTGACCAGCGGCATGGCCGTCCTCGGAACCCTCGCTCTGGCCGGCTGCGGGCGCGGCGACGACACCGCTGCGGCCGCCTCGGCCAAGCCCGTCGACAGCTCCCCGGCCACGGGCACCATCACGGTCTGGGCCCCGCAGGGCGATGCCGACGTGCTCGCGAAGGTCATCGAACCGTTCAAGGCCGCGAACCCGGACCTCGACGTGAAGTTCACGCTGATCCCGAACGCCGAGTACTACACCAAGCTCCAGTCGGCGATCGCCGCGGGCAAGGGACCCGACATGGCCCAGTTCTTCCCCGAGGCGCAGGCGCAGTTCCTCGCCGCCTCGATCCTCCGACCCGTTCCGGACGGCCTCGTCGAACCGAACAGCTTCTTCAAGAGCCTCTGGGAAGCCGGGGTCGTCAAGGACGTCGCCTACACCGTGCCCTGGTACGCGTACACCTACGCGCTCGTCTACCGCTCCGACCTCGCCGAGAAGGCGGGCGTGAAGGCGCCGACCACCTGGGATGCGACGGTCCCGTTCCTGAAGGCGCTCCAGGACGCGGGCGCCGCGCGCGGCCTCGGGGCCGACATCGGCTGGGACATCTTCAACGGCCAGGACGTCGCGATGTACGCCTGGCAGGCCGGCGGCTCGCTGCGCTCCGCCGGCGGCAAGTGGACACTCGACACTCCGGCGACGGTCGACGCGCTCAAGTTCAACGCGTCGTTCTTCACCTCCGGCACCGCCGACCCGAGCGGGCCCACGTTCCTCGACGCACAGCCGTACTTCGTCTCCGGCAAGACCGCCTGCATGATCACGGGCCCTTGGGTCGTCGGTCAGCTCGACACCGCCGCGAAGAAGACCGGCTGGACGACGTCCCACGTCGCCACCGCACCGCTGCCGGCCGGGTCGTCGGGCAGCACGTCCTTCGCCGGCGGAGGCACCTGGGGTGTGCTAGCGAGCAGCGGCAATGCGGACGCTTCGTGGAAGCTCATCCGGCACCTCGCCAAGCCGGGCACCCAGGTCGCGCAGTACAAGGCGTACAGCTCGCTTCCGGCCGTCGTGTCCGCCTGGGACGACCCGGCCATCGCCGACCAGCCGCTGCTGGACGCCTTTCTCACGCAGATGAAGAGCACCCGGGCCTTCCCGCAGGTGAGCACCTGGCAGCAGGTCGCGACCCGGCTGGGCAAGGAGATGGAGGGCGTGGCCAAGGGCACCCAGAGCGCCGAGAAGGCGGCCGCGAAGGTTCAGGCGTACGCCGAGAGCCTCGGCTCGGGCACGGAGTGACTCCCGGATGGCCACCGTGATCGCGGCGTCGCCGCACAAGAATCGGCGTTCCCGGCGCTCCCAGCGCTCGCGGGGTGCCCGTCGAACGGCTGTGGCATGGCTGTTCCTTGCACCGTTCACCCTCGTGTTCCTGCTGTACACGGCGGTTCCCGCCGTCGCCGCGCTCGGGTTCAGCCTGACCGACCTGCGAGGCATGGATCTGCGTCATCCGTTCGCCGTCGACTTCGTCGGGCTCGACAATTACCTCCGGCTGTTCCGGGACGACAGCTTCCTGCACGACCTCCTCAACACGGGCCTGTTCGTGGTCGTCGGAGTGCCGCTGACCATGGGGACCGGATTGGCGCTGGCGCTCGCGGTGAACTCCGGCATCCGGCGGCTGCGCGGCGTGTTCCGTACGGTCTTCTTCGCTCCGGTCGTCACGAACATCGTGGCGGTCGCGTTGATCTGGCAGTACGCCTTCACCGCGCACGGCACCGTCAACGAGGTGTTCGGCGCCGCCGGCTTTGCCGGACCCAACTGGCTGGACGACCCTGACCTGGCCATGCCCGTGGTCATCCTGCTCGGCATCTGGCGCAACTTCGGCACCGCGATGGTGTTGTTCCTCGCCGGACTGCAGGCGGTTCCGCGGGAGGTGTACGAGGCAGCCGCCCTCGACGGGGCCGGCCGGTGGCGGCAGCTGAGGCACATCACCCTGCCCCTGCTACTGCCCACCACCCTGGTGGTGACGGTGCTGCTGACCGTCTTCTACCTCCAGGTGTTCGACGAGCCGTACCTGCTCACGAACGGCGGCCCGCTGGGCTCGACCGAATCGGTGGCGCTGTACACCTACCACCAGTTCGGGGCCGGCGAGTTCGGGGTCTCCTCGGCCGCTTCCTTCGTGACGCTCCTGCTCATCGGCCTGGTGAGTGTCGTCCAGTTCCGACTGCTGAGGCCCCGCACATGACTGACATGGCGACGTTGGAACACCCTGAGTCGACAATCCCCGAGCCGAAGAGCGCCGACACGAGTACCGCCGACCGGACTGCCGTGCGCCACCGGTCCGTCGCCCGACCCTTGCTGTACGGCGCCCTGGTGCTGTGCGCCCTGCTCACACTGCTGCCGTTCCTCTGGGTGCTCAGCGGATCGCTGCGCGGCCTCGAAGAGATCCGCTCCGATCCCGGTGCCTGGCTTCCGCACGACGTCACCCTCGACAACTTCACCCGGCTGTTCGCCACCGAGGGCTTCGGCCGGTTCCTGGTCAACAGCGTCGTGGTCGCCACGATCGTGGTGATCGGAAACATCGTGGCGGCCTCAGCCGCCGGTTACGCGCTCGCGAAGCTCGACTTCGCGGGCAAGCGGATCGCGTTCGGCGCGGTCATGGCCGCGCTGATGGTGCCGTTCACCGCGGTGTTCGTCCCCCAGTTCGTGATCACCGTGGACCTGGGTCTGGCGGACACCCTCACCGGTATCGCCCTGCCCGCCCTGGCGTTGCCGCTGTCGGTCTTCATCATGCGGCAGTACGCGCTGTCGATCCCCGACGAACTGCTGGAGGCGGCCCGGATCGACGGCGCGGGCGAGTTCCGGATCTTCTTCCGGATCTTCCTTCCGCTGGCCGGTCCCGCGGTCGCGACGATCACGATCATGTCGTTCCTGTTCTCGTGGAACAACTTCATCTGGCCGCTCATCGTCGCCCAGAGCACGTCCAGTTACACACTGCCGGTGGGCCTCGCCGCCACCAGTCAGGCTGCGGCGCACGTCACCGACTACGGGCTGATGCTCGCCGGCGCGATCGTGGTGATGCTGCCCGTACTGGTGCTCTTCCTCTTCCTGCAACGTCACTTCGTACGGGGCATCGCCGGAACGGGTATGCGGTGAGCGCGGTGGACAACCGGATGGCAGCACGCGTCGCGCCCGGCGAGCCGGTCACCGTGCACGCTCCCGCCGGAACCGTCGTCGGCCGTGGCACCGGACAGCTGCGGCGCTTCCTCGGCATCCCCTACGCCGAACCACCCACCGGGCCACGCCGGTTCGCGGCGCCGGTGCGACGCGGCCGGTTCACGGAGCCGTACGACGCGTCCCGGCACGGCCCCACCGCGCAGAAGGTGCCGCTGTTCGCGACGACCACCGTGCCAGAGCCGTCGGTTCCCGGCGATGACGTGCTGAACCTCTCCGTCGTCGCGCCGGCCGCCCCCGACGACCACGCGCCCTTCCCGGTCATGGTGTGGATCCACGGCGGCGCCTTCCTGGCGGGAAGCCCGGCCAGCCCCTGGTACGACGGCCGCGCGTTCGCCCGCGACCAGGTCGTCTGCGTCACCGTGGGCTACCGGCTGGGCGTCGACGGATTCGCCCCGCTCGACGGCGTCCCCACCAACCTCGCCCTGCGCGACCTGCTGGTCGCACTGGACTGGGTACGGGAGAACATCACCGCTTTCGGCGGCGACCCGGACCGGGTGACCATCGCCGGCCAGTCGGCCGGGGGCGCGGCGGTGCTCGCGCTGCTTTCGTCGCCCCTCGGCGGCGGTCGCTTCCAGCGCGCCGTCAGTGTGTCCGGCGGCCTCTTCGACGTGGGCAGGGAGGCCGCACGCGACGTCCTGGAACGGCTCGCGAGCAGCCTGGGTGTGCCGCCGACACGAACCGGATTCGCCGGCCGCACGGTGGGGCGTATCCAGCAGGCCGTCAGCGACCTGCGCACCGAGTCCGGTGACGGCGCGCTCGTCCTCGGCCCGCTCGTCGGCGACGACGTCCTGCCCCTGGCCGTCACCGACGGACTCGCCCGGCACGGGCACCGCGTACCTGTGCTGCTCGGCGCGACAGGCGACGAGTTCGACGGTGGCGCCACCCCGGAGAGCCCCCACCCGAGCCATGTCGGCCCCGCCGAACGCGCCGCGGCCCGCGCGGCGGGCACACGTGTGAGCGACACCCTGTTCCGCGCCGCCTGCCCGCGTGTGGCGGCCTCCCGGCGAACCGCCGTCGCCGGCACCTGGCTGTACTCCTTCGAGTGGCCCTCTCCGGTGCTCGGCGGCGCCACCCACTGCGTCGACATCCCGTACTTCTTCGACGTGCTCGACGCACCGGGCGTCGCGGAGGCACTGGGCCCCGCCCCGTCCGCAGAACTGGCCACACTCATGCACTCCGACCTGGTCGCTTTCGTCCAGGGCCGGGAGCCGGCGTGGGCCGGGGCGACCGGGACGCCCGGCGATCCGGCTCGTGAGTACGGCCGCCCCGGAGCAGCCCTCGCAGCCGACACCACCGGCGTGTTCGATCCCGTGGTGCGGGCGGCGCCCGAGCAGCCGGAGGTGCGCTGATGCCCCGAACGAACGGCACTTCCCGCATGAACGGGATGAACCAGAGCGCCGTCCGACGCGTCAACACCTCGGTCATCCTGCGCGCACTGGCCGTGTCGGCCGGCCCGACGACCCTGACGGCGCTCGCCGAGCACGTCGGCCTCTCCCGTCGCACCATCGAACTCGTCCTGGACTCGCTCGTCGCGGCAGGCTGGGTGACCGAGTTGGAGCGCGTGCCGACCAGCGGCTGCGCAGGACGCCCCGCCCGCCGCTATCAACTACGGGCCGAAAACGCGCTGTTGGCCGCCGTGTTCATCACCACCTCGGACGTCTCCGCGGTCGTCGCCGACGTCCGCGGCCGCATCCTCGGCCGGGCACACCGGCGGCTGCGCGCCTACCAGGATCCGCACGCCACCCTCGACGACGCCGCGGCACTCGTCCTCGACGCACTCGAAGACGCGGGCGGGTCGACGGACCGGCTGCGCGCCGGGGCGGTCGCGAACGGCGGCGCGATCGACGACGAGGGAGTCGTACGGCGCCTGGTCCACACGACGCGCTGGGAGGGTGTGCACCTGCCCGAACAGCTCGCGCGGCGGATCCGGATGCCCTGGTTCGCGGACAACGACGCCAACCTCGGCGCGCTCGCGGAGCATTGGCGGGGCGTCGGCGGTGACCACGACAACCTCGTGTGGGCGGTCCTCGGGAACCGGACGGGCCTCGGCATCCTCATCCGCGGAACCGTGCACCGCGGCCTGGACGGCGCCGCGGGTGAGATCGTCGAGGCCCGGTCGATAGCGACCGGCCCGATCGAGGACCGCCCCGTGGCGTGGCTGACGTCCCCGGAGCCGGATCGCCGGCGCGTCGCGCTCGACCGCTTCGACGCGGCCCGGGCCGGTGACACGACCGCGCTCGCGGAGGTCGACGAGTTCGTCGAGAACATCGCGTCGATCCTCACCACGTTGTCGTGGACCGTCGCCCCCTCGCTCATCGTCCTCGGCGGCGGCCTGGAGGACGCGGCCGACGTGCTGCTGCCCCGGGTGCGCGACGCGCTGCGCGACGCCCGCACGCCCGCGGTCGAGGTGCGGGCCACCGGCCTGGGCCACGACGCCGCACTCATCGGCGCCGTGAAGCTGGCCCTCGACCGCATGGACACCGAACTGTTCGGCCCGCTGCTCCCCCGCGCCTGACCCCCGCACACATCCGCCCCCGCGGCGTCCCCCATGGAGTTTTCTCGTGACCGACACCCCCCGCACCGACGTCCTCATCGTGGGCAGCGGCATCATGGGATCCGTCGTGGCCCGGCTGCTGCGTGAGGCCGATCCCACGCTCGGCCTCACCATGGTCGACGGTGGCTCGGCGATCGGCGAGTCCCCCGGCCTGCACCTGCACGACCTCGACGACCCGGTCCTGTGGTCCCGCTACAACGAACAGGTCGCCACCGGCATCCAGGGCATGTACACGGGCGCCGAGGTGACCCGTGACATCCCGGAAAACCTGGTCGATCTGACGCCCGGCATGTTCCACGCCCTCGCCTTCGGCCACGGCGCCGAGGCGATGCCCGCGACGGCGCTCGCGTGGAACGCGGGCGGCATGGGCGTGCACTGGACCGCCGCGACACCGTGGCCCGCCGGCGACGAGGTGTTCGACTTCGGTGACCCGGACCGCTGGGCGGCAGACCTGGACACCGCCCGTCGACTGCTCGCCGTCACGCCCTGCGCGATCGGCCCCACCGAGGTCGGCCGGACGGTCCTCGACGTCCTGCGCCGTCGCTTCGCCGGTGTCGGGCCGGACGACCGGCGCCCGCAGCCGATGCCCATGGCGGTCACCACCACGGCATCGGGTCCCATGCCGCGCACGGCCCCCGGGACGATCTTCACCGCCATCGCGACCGGTGGGGACCCGGCGTTCACCCTGATGACCGGCACGCTCGCGACGTCGCTCATGGTGCGCGACGACGACCGGATCGCCGGTGTCCGCCTGCGCCGCACCGCCGACGGCGCCGAGTCGGAACTCCTCGCGGACACCGTGGTGGTGTGCGCCGACGCGCTGCGCACCCCACAGCTGCTCTTCGCCTCCGGCATCCGGCCCGAAGCACTGGGCCGGTACCTCAACGAGCACGCCTTCGTCACCGCCCGCGTCCTGCTCGACCTCGACCGGTTCGGCATCGACGTGAGCACCCTGCCCCTGCCGCGCCCCGGCGAGTTCAGCACGGACTCGCTGTGGCTGCCCCGGAACGGAGCGGCCCAGCCGTTCCACGGCCAGATCATGAATCGCACCTACGTCAACGAGGGCGGCCACCCCCTGGCGCACTCGGTGGGCCTGTCGCTGTACGTCCCTGTCGAGTCGCGCCCGGAGAACCGGCTCGTGTTCTCGCCGACGGAAACAGACCTCGCCGGGATGCCCCGCATCAGCATCGAGTTCGACTACTCGGCCACCGACCGGGCACTCATCCGTCGGGCACTCGACGAAGTCGCGTCACTCGCCGAGGCGTTCGGCACGTTCGATCCCGCCACCGAACGAGCCGTACTGCCGCCCGGCTCGTCCCTGCACCAGACGGGCACCGTCCGGGCAGGCACGACCGACGACGGCACCAGCGTGTGCGGCCCGGACGGCCGGGTGTGGGGTTACGACAACTTGTACCTCGCCGGGAACGGCGTCATCCCCACCGCCATGGCGGCCAACGTCACCCTGACCGGTGCGGTGACGGCCGTGCGCGCCGCCCGCGCCGTCGTCGAACGATCCCGCGCCCTCGCCGCTCATGGACTCACCGCTCACTGAGAGGAACCCCCACCCCATGCTGGACATCCCCAAGGAGTACCGCGTGGCGCTGCCCGCGTGGATCGATGACGAACTCACCGACGTGCCCGCCGTCATACCCGGCCGCGAGGACCGGATGCGGCTCGTCCACCGACTCGCCGACCGCAACTGGCGCGAGGGCAACGGCGGGCCGTTCGCGGCCCTCGTCGCCGAGCGGGACACCGGCCGGATCGTCTCGGCGGGGGTGAACGTCGTCCTCGCCTCCGGCGTCTCCAGTGCGCACGCCGAGGTCGTCGCGCTCTCACTGGCCCAGACGGCGGCCGGTGGCTGGGACCTCGGCGGAGACGGAATGCCGGCCCACGAGCTGGTCGTGAACTGGCGTCCGTGCGTCCAGTGCTACGGGGCGGCGATGTGGTCCGGGGTGCGCGGCCTCGTGGTCGCCGGCGAGGGCCCGGAACTCGAGGAGATCACCACGTTCGACGAGGGCCCGCTCGGCGCGGACTGGGCCGAGCAGTTCCAGGCGCGCGGCATCGAGGTCACCGGGGACGTGCTCCGCGACGAGGCACTCGCCGTGTTCCGCGCCTACCGCAAAGCCGTCGACGCCGACGGCACGGTTGTCTACAACGCCCGCGCAGGTGCCGCATGACACGACCGAGCCTGAGGACTCACGCCGCGCAGCCACGCTTCGCAACCGACATCATCACCTTCTACCACCCCGAGTTCTGGGGACTGGAGTCCGCCGACGCCTTCCGCGCCTGGGCCGCCAAGAACCCCGAGCGTTTCTGGGAACGGGTGCTGGACGCGCTGACCGAGGCCGGGGTCACCGGCATCGAACTGACCTTCGCGCCCGGCGACATCGACTCCGTCCTTCGGACCTTCGGTGACGCCCCGTCGTTCCGCCGCGACCTCGCGGCCCGCGGACTGTCGGTCGTGAGCGCCTTCATCACGGAGAGCGAAAGCCCCGACTGGCGGCAGGGCTCGAATATGCCCGCCATCGTCGCCGACGCCGAGCGACGCGCGGCCTTCCTCGCCGAAGTCGGGGCGGACCTTCTCGTCGCCGGACTCCCCATGCGTGCGACATTCGGTTCGCGTCCGCCCTTCTTCGTCGACGCCGCCTACATGACACGGATGGCCGACATCGCACACGTGGTGGGCGAGGCCGTCGCACAGCATGGAGTGCGACTGGCCTTCCACACCGAGTCCAACAGCACGCTCTGGTACGAGAGGGACATCGACCTGTTCATGGCCCTGACCGACCCGCGCTACGTCTGGCTCTGCCCCGACTCCTGCCACATCGCGCTCGGCGGAGGCGACCCCGTCGCCATCGCGCGTCGCCATTCCCAGCGCATTGCACTGGCGCACTGGAAGGACGCCGTCAAGCCGATCGACGTCGAACTGACCATCGACGAGACGGTCTTCGCTCAGCAACAGCCCTACATGACGGAACTGGGCACGGGCATCGTGGACTTCAGAGGATGGGCTGTCGAGATGTCACGCACTCCCGGCGCCGCCATCGTGCTCATCGAACTCGACGAGGCGTCCGATCCGGTCGCCGCGCTCCGGGCGGGGATAGCTGTGGCACGGAATGCACGAGCATGACGCCCTCGGCTGACCTTCTCATGCGACAAAGCCGCCCGCCGGTTTCCCCCGTGACGGGCGGCTTGCGCCTTGGTGTTCAGAGATCAAGATCGGCGGCGGCGACATAGCGTCCTGGGCCGCTGGACGACACCGGCCAGAAGCCGGCGACGGGATTCGAACCCGCGTTGCTCTCTTTGCAGGAGAAGTATCCGCAACCTGCGCACCTGAACGAGGTTCACCGTAATACGACGGTCCTGGATGAGCACCTGAATTACGCGTGCCCGCTCCTTCCTCCTGCCGCGCAGCTCACAGCTCGGACCGGTTACGTCAGTGGCATGGCGTCGTAACAGTCCTGACGGAGGCTCATGACGACACACCTCCGGTCTCCTCAGCAACTCGCCCCCCACGTGACCGGGTTGGCCGAACGACCGCTCCCCGGACGGCGCGCGTGCCGGGGTTCGGACGAGGAGGAATTGATGGCTGCAGAGCAATCCCCCGCATCCCGCCGCACCTTCCTGAGATCCGTTGGCGCCGCGGGAGGCGCCGGAGTGCTGTACTCGGCGATGGGCGCACTCGGGCTCGCCCCGGTGCCCGACGTGCGGGCGGACGAGTACCGCCCGCCCCAGCGAGGCGACTTCGCGCTTACAGGGCGCGTCGGGAAGAAGGTGCTCGTGCTGGGCGGCGGCATAGCCGGCCTGGCGACGGCGTACGAACTGGGCAAGGCCGGTTACGACTGCCGGATCCTGGAGGCGAACGACCGTCCCGGGGGACGCAACTGGACGGTCCGCGGCGGCACGAAACTGACCGACCTCGACGGGCGTACGCAGACGGCGTCGTTCACCAAAGGCCAGTACATGAACGCGGGCCCGGCCCGGTTACCGCAGTCCCACGTCACTCTCGAGTACTGCCGCGAACTCGGCGTCGAGCTCCAGGTGTTCACCAACCAGAACGCCAACGCGTACATCTACCACGAGAGCAGTGCCGCCCTCGCGGGCAAGCCCATGCGCTGGCGCACGGCAAAGGCCGACGTCTACGGCTACATCTCCGAACTGCTCGCCAAGGCCACCGACCAGGGCGCCCTTGACGCACGGCTCACCGCGCAGGACAAGGAGCAACTGATCGCGTTCCTGCAGAGCTTCGGCGCCATCAAAGGCAAGGCCGACGGCTACGCCTACACCGGCACCGACCGGCGAGGCTACTCCGTCGAACCGGGCGCGGCCTTCGAGGAGGGCACCGTCCTCGGCCCGGTGCCATCGTTGTCGGATGTCGTCGCCAGCGGCGTGGGCCAGCGCTTCGCGTTCGAACTCGGCTACGACCAGGCCATGTTGATGTTCCAGCCGGTGGGCGGCATGGACGCGATCCCGTACGCCCTGGCCGAGGCGATCGGCCGGCACCGCATCACCTATGGCGCCGCGGTGCAGGAGGTCAAGGACCTGCCGGACGGTGCCGAGGTCACGTACAAGGACACCGGTGGCCGTACCCACACCCAGCGCGCCGACTTCGTCGTCGCGGCCATACCGCCGATGGTCATGGCCCGCCTCAAGCACAATCTCGGGACCGACATCACCGCCGCGCTGAAGTACGCCGTCCCGACGCCCGTCGGCAAGGTCGGGCTCGAGTACCGCAGCCGCTGGTGGGAGACGGACGAGCACATCTACGGTGGCATCACGCCGACCGACACCGACCTGGCGACCATCTGGTACCCCTCGTACGGCTACCAGGGACGCCGCGGCACACTCATCGGCTACTACAACTTCGGTGCCAACGCCGTCGCGTACAGCGATCTGCCGCATGCACAGCGCGTCGCGCGGGCGGTGAGCCGGGGTGTGAAGATCCACGGTGACAAGTACCGCACCGAACTCGATCACTCCTTCAGCGTGGCCTGGCATCGCACGCCTCACATCGAGGCCGGCTGGGTGGGCTGGCCCTCGCAGACCGGTCCGGAGTACAAGCTGCTCAACCAGCCGGCCGGGCACGTCTACTTCGCCGGCGACTGGCTCAGCCATGTCATCGCCTGGCAGCACGGCGCGTTCACCTCGGCCCGCAAGGTCGTGACCGACATCCACGCAAGGGTCATGGCCGTATGAAGCGACGTACGAAGGCTGTGATCGGTACGGCCCCGACCGCCTCCCTGGCTTCTCACCGGCGGCACCGCGCTCGCCGAGGGCAAGGGCTGGTGGCCCGGCTCCAAAGAGGTCCGCGTCATGCTGCCCGAGGGCCAGTCCAACCCGGCCATCGCCACCGGAGTGGCAAGCGGCAGTGAGGTGGCGCTCTACCAGAGCAGCGGCCTCGGCCCGACCGCGCTCAACCCGTCCGCACCGGTCGGCTCACCCGAGTTCTACACCGACCCGGCCCTCGCTCAGGGCGCCACGGGAGTCACCGAGGCCCGGTCACTCCCCAGATGCCGCCAGAACTGGCCCGGCTCTCACAGGAGCAGCTGGACCTGTTGCGCACCGGCACCCTCGACTCGAACGCCCAGGCCTCATCGCATGACCGTGCGCACGATCGCTGCCTGGCCGCCGACTCGGATCCGGTCTCCCGTGCGGTCGCGGTGGACGGTCGCTGTGATGGTGGACGGGCTGCCGAGGTGGTCACCCATGTCGACAGCGAGGCGGTATGTGCCGAACCCGGCAGCATGTGCTGCCAGGCAGGCCGTGCTGTTGGCGTTGGCGATGTCCTCGGGGACGCCGATCGACGGGGCGAACATCCGGGCTGCTGCCCGGCCGTGTCGGTCCGGGGGCGAGTAGACGTAGCAGCCCAGCAGACCGTAGCGGTCACAGGCTGCGCGCAACAGGGCTGAGTCCGGCGTGAGTTCGGCCAGTGCGGCGCGGGACCGGAGGGGCAGCAGAAGCCTCGGCCGCCCGTTCGACGCCACGCAGGCGTCGCCGGCGACCGCGTCCTTGGTCAGTCCGAGGCCGCCTGCGACTGCTCTCAGTTCGGGTCCACCGGCGCTGCGCAGGCTGACCGGGCCTGGGTCGAACGACGCCGTCAGGCCGTCACCGTTTCGGCCGGCCCGACCGTCGAAGCTGCGGTGGGCCGTACGCAGGGCGGCGCGGTAGTCGTGGTCGCCGCCTTCCCGTTCGGCGAGCACGGCGAGGGCGGCGACGGTGCCGTGGCCGCAGGCGGGCAGTTCGCCATGGGCGGTGAAGAACCGCAGTGTGTACGCGGGCCGATGACGCTCGATTCCGGTCGCGCGGAGGAAGACGGCGTGCGATGTTCCCCACTCCGCGGGAATGCGGCATCGTTCCTCGTCGGTGAACGGCCCGTCATCCACAACGGCGGTCGGGCTGCCACCCGCACCGTCTCGCTGACACGCCTCGACGACCGCTACCCCGGACATGGCACTGGGCCGGTGGTCAGCAGCATGGTCAGGTCCAGTGCGGGCGCGCTGTGCGTCAACGCCCCGACCGAGATGAGGTCGACGCCCGTCCCGGCAACGGCGAGCACGGTGTCCAGGCGGATGGCGCCCGAGGCCTCCAGCAGGATCCGGGAAGCGTCGGCCCGCCCGGCCCGGACCTTCACGACCTGCTCGATGTCGGCCACCGGCATGTTGTCGAGCATGATCCAGCGGGCTCCCGCGTCGAGGGCCTCGACGGCCTGTGCGACGGTCTGCACCTCGACATCGCTCTCCACGGTCTGCCCGGTGCGCGCCACCCCGCGCCCGACCGCCTCGATCGCGGCGGTCACCCCGCCCGCCGCGGCGATGTGGTTCTCCTTGAGCAGGACCATCGCCGCGAGATCGAGGCGGTGGTTGTGGCCGCCGCCGGCGGTGACCGCGTACTTGTCCAGGGCGCGCAGGCCCGGTGCCGTCTTGCGCGTGTCCAGGATGCGCGCCCCGGTCCCAGCCACAGCTTGGACGTAGCGGTCGGTTAGCGTCGCGATGCCGCACATGCGCTGCAGGAAGTTCAGCGCCGTACGCTCCCCGGTGATCAGGCTGCGCGCCGAACCCGACAGGTGCACCAGGACCTGGCCGTCGGCCAGCCGGGCGCCGTCGACGACGGCCGGCTCGACCGTGACCTCGGGGTCGACCTGCGCGAAGACCTCGGCGACCACGGGGAGGCCGGCGGCGACGCCGCTGTGCCGGGTGCGGATCTCGGCCGTGGCCGCCAGGTCCTCGGGAACACTTAACTCGGTGGTGATGTCCTTCCCTGACGCATCTTCCGCCAGGGCGGCAGCGACGGCGGCCCGTGCTGCCGGCGAGGGAAACTCGGTCGTCGTCATCTGCTCTCCATCTCTGAGCGGACGTCGGCTCGGTGGCGGCAACCGCCGACGAGGTGGCACTGAAGTTCCGCTGGTCCGGTCTGCAGGACCCGGTGGATCCTGCACTTGCTCTCCCGCATGCCGGTCACCCCTCCCCCGCCACGCGCAGGTTCCGGGTGAGCCGTCCGTGCGACTCGGCGCCGACCTCGAAGCCGGGACACCATACGCATGTACCGGTCCTCCCGCCGGTCTCGCCTCCGTCGACCGGGGCTTTCAGGAACGCCTCTCGCCCCGCTCGTCAGGGCAGATGCCACAACAGCCCCTCTGATTCGATTTCCGAAGCAGTCACCGATGCTAGCGTGTCTGAATTCGAAGCATCAACCCTGGAGAGCCGGACATCCCGACATGGCAACACCCAGACCTGGCAGTCCTGTTCGCGGCTCGACCACCGGCCGCCCCCTCATGGCCGCACTCGATCTGTTCGGGCGGCGGTGGAGTCTGCGCATCCTGTGGGAGCTACGCGAGGGCCCGCTCGGATTCCGCCCCTTGCAGAAGCGGTGCGACGACATGTCCTCCAGCGTGATGCGGCAGCGCCTGACCGAACTGCTGGACGCCCAGGTGATTCACCAACTACCGGACAGCCGCTACGAACTCACCCCGCTGGGACAGGAGGCGCGCCACGCCCTCAACCCCCTCGCCCGCTGGGCGGAACACTGGGCGGCCACGATCGACCCGCAAGAGCTGCACCGCACCGACGCCCCATCCGCCGGCCGCGTCTCGCATCCGGACACCGTGGACGACGGGACGCCGCAGAGAAACTCCGCGGACTGACGCTGATGTCGATGGACGGGCTGGTCAACACCCCACGTCCAAGCAGGGCCGGAGCGCCGGAGGAACCCGCCGTACCTTCTCCGACTGCGACCTGTCCAACATCCGTTCCGGCAGCGGACCGAAGGGAGCCAGCTCCTGCATGATCAACAAGGGTGACAATGACGCCCAGGCGGCCTGAAGACGCAGTTCTTCCGCAGCCGGCGCGTGCTGAACGGCGACCCCTTCCCCATGCGCATCTCCTGGACAAGCCCGTTCGCGTCCGGCGGACCACCACACCCACACGGTGCCCGTCGGCCGGATGCGAGCGGAAGTACCATCACAGCCCCGGCAGCCCCACTGTCACGGCATGCCCGGCGAGAAAGGCCAGCAGATGAGCGCCGGCCAACTCTTCGTCGCAGAAGGAACCTTCGGCGTCCTGGACGGCGGAGACATCCCCGTGGACACCGCGGACTGGTCCAACGGACTGGCCGCACCCTTGTCGCACGGCGCCCTCATCCTCACCGGCATCCGCACCGGCGACGTCCAGGTGACCGCCGAACCACGCGACACCCCGCCCCCGGCCAGCGACCACACCACCTGGGAAGAGATCGTCGAAACCAGCATCCAGTGCCATACCGGCCAGCTGCTCGTCGAGTCCCTCGACCTCGGCCCCGCCGACGAGCTGCCCAACCTGGCCACGGCAGGCCCCGGCTGGTACCGCCTCCGCGTCCACGCACACGGCCGCGACACCAACCCCGACGGCACCGACGCCGACCCCCTCGAGCACTACCGGCTGACCGTCTGGCCCTCACCCCCTACAACAACGGCCATCCTCAAGAGCAGTGAACGCATCACCGCAGAACTCGCCAGGCACACCAACCAGCCGGCACACGCGCCCCGACCAATTCCACCGGCAGACCAACCCGTGATCAAACCCGAGTGACTCCCGCCGCTGACACATATGCCCACAGGCGCCTGGCCTCCGGGCGGGCAAGGCGTTGCCGAGCAGATCCTGAGAGCTGTATCTGAACCCGGATGATCCCAATGGGCCGGACCAGCTGACGGCCGTGCTCACCGTGCTCCACCTGCTGTTCGCCGCCGGACACACCACCCCCTCGGGCCCGACGCTCATGCGCACCGACCTGGCCGACTGCGCACTGCGTGGCCCGCACGCTGCGCGACTTGATGCCCGACGAGCCGGAGGTGCGTGGGCTGCTGGCGCTGCTCCTGGTCACCTACGCCCGGCGCGCGGCCCGAACTGGCGGAGACGGCCGGCTGCCGCGACTTGCCGTGCAGGACCGCTCGTTGTGGCGGCCGTGCGGGACGCTACCTGCTGCAGGCGGCGATCGCCTCGCTGTACGCCCGGGCGCCGACGTACGAGGAGACGGACTGGCCACAGATCGTGGCACTCTACGACAGGCTGGCGACGCTGTGGCCTTCACCGGTTGTCGCGCTGAACCGGACCGTGCCCGTGTCGATGACCCATGGACCGGCCAGCGCACTGGCGCAGGTCGAGGCGCTGGCGCAGGACGGCCGGCTGGCCCGGTGCCAGTACCTGCCGGCAATCAAGCCGGACCTGCTGCAACGGCTCGGCCGTACGGACGCGGCGGCGACCGCCTACCGGCAGCCACTGGAACTGACCGGCAACGAAGCCGAGCGAACCTTCCTCACCAGGCGTCTCACCGATCAAGAGACCAGCACCACGTAGATCACGAGAGCAGCACCACGTAAGGGAGCCTGGCGACGCCGACCCCATGCTGCGCGCCTCAGAGGAGCGCGGGCTGCTCGGCGGGTCCGTGAACCACCACGCGGAGCGCATGCCGGTGCGGCGGCCGGGGCGACCCGAGGACATCGCGACCGCGTGTTCGTTCCTGATGCCGGAGGAAGCGGAGTACATCACCGGGCCGTCATCGGGCTCAACGGAGGGGCGCAACACCTGACAGGCACGCATTGCGGAAGGGCATTCGGGTGAAACCCGAAGAGCGGCGATCGCATATGTGGGACGCATATCCCAAGTCACCCGCACACCCGCACAGAGACAACCGAGGTGGATCACATGAACGTCATCGCGCCCAGGCCCGTCGCCCAGGACAAGGGAATGGGCTGGCTTCCCGACCGAGTCGACATCCGCGACTACACCAAGAACACCAACGGCGTGCCCGAGCTCCTCGAGCGGACCGGTGTGCTCAAGGCAGCCCTCGGACCGCTGCCTTCCCGGGTCGACCTCCGCTCGAAGTGCTCCCCGATCGTCGACCAGGGCCACCTCGGATCGTGTACGGCCAACGCCGCGGCGGGAGTGCTGGAGTACTTCGAGCTTCAGGCGTTCGGCAACTACATGCCCGCGTCCCGACTGTTCATCTACAAGGCCACTCGCGACTATCTCCAGTGGACGGGGGACTCCGGAGCGTTCCTGCGCTCGACAATGGGGGCGCTGAGCCTGTTCGGAGCCCCGCCGGAGCGGTTCTGGCCGTACAACGTCTCGAAGTTCGATGTGGAACCCACCTCGTTCTGCTACTCCTTCGCCGGCAACTACCAGGCGCTGACGTACTACCGTCTTGACCCGCCCAACGTCTCCCGGCAGGACGTCCTCGCCGACATCAAGGCCCATGCCGCCGCGGGCCTGCCCGCAATGTTCGGCTTCCCGGTGTACGCGAGCATCGACTCCGCACCCAACGGGGAGATCCCCTATCCCGCAAGCGGCGAGTCAACGAACGACGGTCACGCCATCGTGGTGGTCGGTTACGACGACAACCGGGAGATCACCAACCCGATCGACGGCAGTACGACGCGGGGCGCCATGATCATCCGCAACTCCTGGGGTGCCGACTGGGGGGAGGCCGGCTACGGCTACATGCCGTACCAGTACGTACTCAACGGGCTGGCTCAGGACTTCTGGGTGCTCGTCAAGGCCGAGTACCTCGCGACGGGCAATTTCGATATCTCCGCCGGGTAGCGCGGTGCGCGTCGGCCGTCACAAGTACCTCAGGCGGCCCGGGACTTGATTCGCCACGCCACCTCGGGCCAGTTGAGCCAACCCGAGGTCGCGTGGGCTTTGGCTGCACCCCATCCACTTGCTGTGGAGCCTTGCTGTGCGACGGGCTCGGTCCCGCCCAGCTGGAAAGCCGGGCGGCCTTCTTCGTTCGTCGTACACCGCTGGGGCTGCGCACGAGTCCCCGTACTCCTCGCAGGCCCTCGGCGCGCGAACCACGGCCCTGCCGACGACGGCCATCGACTGCCCCTGGCCCTGGCACGGAGTGTCACTTCGGGGCGGTGTCGGCGGCAGCGATCAAGAATGGTCCGCCAGCGCCCAGACGCGCAGCCGCCGCGACTCCGGGGTGCGGGGAGCCAGCAACGGTGAAGCTCTCCGGGAGCGACCGTGGCGGGCACGATGGATCAGTCGCCTGGCCACTCGATCGCCTCCCTGTCGCCCTCACTCGTCCGCCCTGGACCGGCGTGCGACGGGTCCCCGGAGAGGCTCGACTGGTGCTCGTCCGATTTCGCATTCTCGCGCGGGAGTTCGGTGTGGCGATCATCGCCGTATTCGATGCGCCTGGCATGACGCAGACTATGTACGAGCAGGGCACCAACCACATCACCGGCGGGCGCGGGGGCGTCAAGAAGGCGTCCGACTGGCCCGTCCCGGGCCTCATCTCACACGTGGCCGGCCCCACGCCGAACGGCTGGCTGGTCGTGGACGTCTGAGAGTCGGAGGAAGCCTTCCAAAACTTCGGGGAGGTTCTCATGCCGATGCTCAAAGAGGTTGGCGCCCCGGACGTTCAGCCGAAGATCTATCCCGCGTTCAACGTCGTGACCTCTTGACCGCGACGGCCGCAGCCGCAACTGCCACCACCCTTCGGATGCGGTGGCGGTCGCCCCGGTTGTGGGGTCCAGTCGGCCAGGCGGCAGCTCCGATGCAGGGCCAGCGCCCTCCGTGTGTCGGCCGTCGGCGCGGGCGCGATCAGCCCTGCAAGGCTGGAAGGGCCACGCCCGGCAGCTGGAGTTCACGAGGACCAGAAGGCATCCTCGGCCTTCTCGTCACCCTGGAACTCGCGGAACTCCACGGTCTTTCCCAGCGACGACGCGCCAGACGTGGACCTCCGGGCAGGACCAGGACTTGCCGTGCCGCTCCGCCGACACTTCGCTGAGGACCACGACCCGCTCCCCGTCGGCGAGGATCTCGTCCGCCTGGACCTTGAGGGTCCCGCCGGAAAGGTCCAGGCACAGGCCGGAGCCCTTCAAGACGCCGTCGGGGCCGGGGTAGTCGCCGGACAGCGGGCTGTGCCCGGGGACGTGCCACGTGACGTCGGGATCGAAGAGCTCAAGGACAGCGGGGATGTCGCCCTCGGCGAAGGCACGGCAAGCCCGTCCGATCAGTTCGGTTCGTTGCGAGGCAACTCCTTGTGCGCGCTGGCCCTGATGACCAGCGGTGTAAGGACGCAACAGTCCCCGTCCGGTCGGTTGACCGGACGGGGACTGTCAGCTCCTCATCACAAGCTGCGAAGCCGCCTTCCGAAACCATGCGCCACGACCCGTGTCTTGGCCAGTGGGGGAACTCGGCTGCCGTGACGTCGGCCAGGGAAAGCAACTCGGGACTCGCACCCACCTGGGTCTGACCCTGCGCGTTGCTTCGACCGCCGCCTTGAAAACCGTAGCGACACCTTCATTCTCGAAGACGATCACCGAGTGCGCCTTGCCGGTGAGGAGGTCGCGTGGCCAATCCCGGCCACGAAGCCCGGGGCGGCAGCGCCGAGGAGATGATCCGCTCCTTGAGCACCTGCACTTGCTGCGGTCGCCGACTCTCGTCCCTTTCCCAGACGCCCACCACCCCATGCAGCACGGGTCCAGCCTTCACAGTCATCAGGTGACAGGAGCGCCGAGCCAGGTGTCGACGATGGCCAGTCGCTCGTGCTGGGGCTCCGGGGGCCGGAAGCCGAGACGGGATTCCAGTACGCGGTCCACGACGGGGTGCAGCCGGCCCTCGACGAAGCGCTTCCAGTCGTCCTCGCTGCGCCACACGTCGACGTAGCGCAGGCCGGCCTCTGTGCGGTGCGCGATGTGGACGACCAGGCCCTCGGGCGGCTCGCTGCCCAGGCCCTCTCGGATTTCGGCGTACAGGTCGGGGCCGATCGGCACCTCGTAGGTGTAGGCGAACGTCATGGGACTCACCTCCAGATTCATCCGAATGTCTTTCGGATGAATACTGGTAGCATCTCTCTCATGAGTGGGCAGGTCAAGCGCAGATACGACGCCAGTCGCCGCCAGGAGTCCGCCGCCGCCACCCGCGGTGCCGTACTCGCTGCCGCGCGGGAGCTGTTCGCCGAGCAGGGCTACCAGAAGACGACCATGAAGCACGTCGCGGAGCGCGCCGGTGTCGCGCTCGACACCGTCTACGCCACCACGGGCCGCAAACCCGCGCTCTTCCGCGAGCTGATCGAGACCGCCCTGTCCGGCACCGAGCAGGCGGTCCCGGCCCAGCAGCGCGCCTATGTGCAGGCGATCCGCGAGGCGCCGGACGCGGCAACGAAGATCTCCATCTACGCCGGCGCACTGCGTGACGTGCACTCCCGGCTCGCCCCGCTTCTCCGCGTCGCCCGAACCGCCGCCGACCCCGAGGTGGAGGAGCTCTGGGAGAGCATCGCCCACCGCCGGGCCGTCAACATGCGCGAGTTCGCCGCAGATCTGGCCGCCACCGGCCAGTTGCGCCCCGAGCTTTCCCTCGACGAGGTTGCCGACATGATCTGGGCGACCAATTCCCCCGAGTTCTACTGCCTTCTGGTCCAGGACCGGGGCTGGCCTCCTCCGCGTTACGAGGCCTGGCTGGCCGACTGTTGGCAGCGCCTCCTCCTTGCCCCGCCCAGGGGCCTTGGCACCGTTGCGCATTGAGAGCCGTCGCAAAGTGACACCGCCATAGCCGCTGCCCGGACCGTGAGCCCGGGCAGCGGTGTGCTGTGTGGAGGTCAGGGCGTCAGCTGCCAGCGTGCGATGTAGCCGACGTCGATGGATGCCCGGTCCTGCACGCGCAGTTTCCAGGTGCCGTTCAGCGGCTGCGCGGAGGCGTCGACGGTGAAGGTCTGGTCCACGTTGTCGGCGGAGCCGCCGCTGCGGTTGAGCAGGGAGTAGACGGTGCCGTTGGGGCCGACCAGGTCGACGGTCAGGTCACCGCGGTAGGTGTGGACGATGTTGACGTAGACGGAGGTGGTCGCGGAGGCGTTGCCGTCGCGGCCGGTGATGGTCACCGGTGACTCCACGGCGGGCCCATTGTCCGGTATGTCCACGCGGGTGGCGTTGGCGTAGACGTAGGCGATCCGCCAGCTGAAGGTCTTCGAGACAGACGCTCCCGTGCTGTCGGTGACCTTGACGGTGACGTCGCCGGTGCCGAGCGTCGTCGGGGTGCCGGTGATCAGACCGCTGGGGCTGATGCTCAGGCCGTCGGGCAACCCGGTGGCCTCGTAGGTCAGCGTGGCTCCGGTGTTGGTGGTGTAGGCGTCGAGTTGGAGGCTGACCGCCTGGCCGATGCCGCTGGTCTGGTCGGCGATCGGGGCGAGGTTGACGCCCAGGGCGATGCGGTTGCCGACGTTGATCGCCGCCCAGGCGTCGGCGACGGCGAGGTAGGTCGGGCTGTAGGCGCCGAACAGGTCTGCGGCGGCCGACAGGGTGGCGGTGCGGGCGCCGGCGTAGTTCGTCGTGGAGGTCATGTAGGTGGTCAGGGCGCGGTACCAGATCGCGGCGGCGCTCTGGACGCCGATGCCGGTGACGGGCTGGCCGTCGTAGGTGGGACTGTCGTAGGAGACGCCGTTGACTGTCTTTGCGCCGCTGCCCTCGGAGAGCAGGTAGAAGAAGTGGTTCGCGGGGCCCGAGGAGTAGTGGACGTCGAGGCCGCCGAGGGAGGGGCTCCAACTGTCGGCGGAGGCACCGTCCTTGGAGGGCTTGTCCATGTACCGCAGCGGGGTGCCGTCGCCGTTGATGTCGATCTTCTCGCCGACCAGGTAGTCACCGGGGTCGGCCGGGAGGTTCTCGTAGAACTCCACGGCGGCGGCGAAGATGTCGGAGGTCGCCTCATTCAGGCCGCCCGACTCGCCCGAGTAGTTGAGGCCCGCGGTGGCCGCGGTGACGCCGTGGCTCATCTCGTGGGCCGCGACATCCAGCGCGGTCAACGGGTGGTTGTTGCCCGAGCCGTCGCCGTAGGTCATGCAGAAGCAGGAGTCCTGCCAGAAGGCGTTGACGTAGTTGCTGCCGTAGTGGGCGCGGCTGTACGCGGCGACGCCGTCGTTCCGGATGCCGTTGCGGCCGAACGTGTCCTTGTAGAAGTCCCAGGTGGCCGCGGCGCCGAACGCGACGTCCACGCCGGCGGTCTGACGGTTCGACGGAAGCCCGTCGCCCCAGACATCGTTGTCGTCCGTGAAAAGGGTGCCGGTGCCCGACGTGCCCTGATTGAGATCGTACGTCTTGTGCCCGGCACGGTCGGGGTCGTTGAGCTGGTACGTCGATCCCGACTGGGTCGTGCCCAGCGGGACCGTACCGACGTACTGGCCGGTGCCGGTGCCGGTGTCCACCTTCTCGGCCGCCAGGAGCCGTTTGCCGGTGGTGGCGTCGGAGACGACCTGCAACTCACTGGGCGTGCCGTCTCGTTGGACGCCTTCGACGACGCTCTCCCAGGCCAGGACGGGCTTTCCGGAACCGGCCCAGATCACCAGGCGGGGCTTCCGCTCGACCTCGGAGCCCTTGACCCGGGCGCGCTTCGAGGCTGCCTCGGCCTTGGCTGCGGCGGCGGCTGAGCGGATCCTCGGACTGAGCGAGGACACGGCAAGGGCCGCCCGGCTCGCCCTGGTGACGGTGGTGCGACCGCTGCTGTCGTGGACGACGAGATCGCCGCCGAGGACGGGCAGGCCGGCGTAGGTGCGCTCGTAACGGGTGTGCGTGGTGCCGTCGGCGTCCGTGACGACGTCCCTGACGACGAGTTTCTCCTTGACGCCGAGGCCGATACGGCGTGCGGTGTCGGCGGCCGAGGTCTGGGCCGCTTTCAGCAGAGCGGTGCGGCGGGCGGGCGTCAGGGACGCCGGCAGGGCACCGACCCGGGGCTTTGCGGTGATTTTCGTGGGGCTCGGGCCGACGGGAGCGGCGGTGGCGTGGCCGGGAAGGGTCAGGGCGAGGAGAGATCCCAGGGAACTGAGAGCGACGGCGGTGGCGCGTCTGCGCCGGGCAAGGGTGCGGTCTCGCAGGGGCAACGGTTTCTCCTTCGATATGACGGCCCATGGGGGCCGCGGGCGGCACAGAGCGGCAGAGGGCGCCGGCCTGGAGGCTGCACGGCATGCGGGTGGAAGGAGGTGGGGGGTGAGGGGAGCTGGGGGTGACGCTGCGGGTGCACCGCGTGGTGAATCTGTCAAGGAATGGTGAACTTCCTGCAGAAGAGTGACACCGCACAGCCTCAGTGTCATGAGCCGGTCAACTGATCGGCTGGAAATGGCTATGCAGATCAGGCAAATCGGAACGGACGACGCCGGTTTTCGGCCGCACCCGACGCTGGTGCTCTGACCGGGGAGGTTCACCGGGCTCGCGGTTGGGGCGGTGGTATGGCGGTGACATCCATTCCGACCGCTGGAGGTGTGGTGGCCGAGCCTGTGCGCGTGCGCAGACTGACCGATCAGGAGGAGCAGAAGCAGCAGCAGATCGTGCCCCGGGGCAGCACCAACTCGCTGCGCTGGCAGCGGGCGATGATGCTGCTCGCCTCGGTCGGCGGGAACTCGGTCCCGGTGATCGCCCAGCTGGTCCGGGCTGACGAGGGCACCATGCGCGATGTGATCCACTGGTTCCACGAGATCGGCCTGGCCTGTATGGATCCTCAATGGGCGGGAGGCCGTCCCCGTCTCCTCAGCGATGAAGACGAGGACTTCGTCATCCAGACGGCCACCACCCGCCCCACCAAGCCCGGCCAGCCCTTCACCCGCTGGTCGGTCCGCAAACTCGCCGCCTGCCTGCGCCGCGTGCACGGCCGCGTCATCCGCATCGGCCGGGAAGCCTTACGGTGCCTGCTCCGGCGCCGCTGCATCACCTTCCAACACACCAAGACGTGGAAGGAGTCACCCGGCCCCGACTGCGACGCCAAGCTCGACCGCGTCGAGCACGTGTCTGGAGCGTCTCCCGGACCAGGTCTTCGCCCTCGACGAGTTCGGGCCGCTCGGGATCCGGCCGACCGCAGGTTCCTGCTGGGCGAAGCGGGGCAAGCCCGACCGGCGGCCGGCGACCTACCGCCGCACCCACGGCGTCACCTACTTCCACGGCTGCTACTCCGTCGGCGACGACCGGTTGTGGGGCGTCAACCGCCGCCACAAAGGCACCGCCAACAGCCTGGCCACGCCGACCGCCAACAGCCTGGCCACGCCGAAGTCGATCCGCGCCGCCCGCCCCGACGGCGCCCCGATCTACATCATCCTGGACAACCCCTCCGCCCATACCGGACAGGACATTCGTCGCTGGGCGGAGAAGAACAAGGTCGAGCTGTGCTTCACCCCGACCTCTGCCTCCTGGGCCAACCCGATCGAGGCCCACTTCGGCCCGCTGCGGCAGTTCACCCTGCGCGTTCGAACCACCGCAGCCATCCCGCGCAGACCCGGGCTCTGTACCGCTACCTGCGCTGGCGCAACGCCAATTCCCGCCACCCCGAGGTCCTGGCCGCCCAACGCCGAGAACGCCCCCGCATCTGCGGTGAGAAGGTCCTCCGCGGGGGCGGACGCCCCCTCGAACCGGCAACTTGATCAACCCGGGTCTTTCCAGCCTCGGCATCAGGTGAGCCGCGGTGCCACCTCGGCTGCGACCCACTCCATGGCCTTCTCGACATGTTCAGCCGCGACAGGCAGCCACAGGGTGCAAGCGGCAAGCCCCGCCTCGGCGAGCCGACCGAGGTCGTCGGCAACGCTCTCTGCAGTGGGCGCAGTGCCGCCGAGTGGGCGTCCCGGTGGCGGAGCCGCCGCGGGCAGACCTGGCGGAGTAAGGAACGCGGCCGACGCGAGCGTCAGACGATCGGCGTCCTGTGCCTCGGCGAGGTCACGCAAGCGGCGCCGGACGTCGCTGATCTCCACGGCGTCGGCGCCTGTGCCGTACCAGCCGTCGCCGAAACGCAGCACCCGGCGCAGGGCGGCGTTGCTGTGGCCGCCGACCCACACGGGCGGACCGCCGGCAGTGACCGGAGGCACTCCCAAGTGCGCGGCGCGCAGTGTCGTGAACGGCCCGTCGAAATCTGCGGGTCGCCGGGCCCAGAGGGCCTTGGCGGCGGCGAGGTGGTCGTCGGTGCGTGCACCGCGTTCACGGGCGGGTACACCGACGGCATCGAATTCGTCGGGGTTCCAGCCGGTGCCGACGCCCAGGATCAAGCGGCCACCGGACACGACGTCCAGGGTGGCCGCCTGGTTGGCGAGTACCAGCGCCGGGTAGTACGGCGCGACGAGTACGGACGTCAGCAGCCTCAGGCGCGTCGTCGCCCCAGCGACGGCCGACAGCAGAACAAGCGGGTCCGTGTCGAGGCCGAAGCCGCTGTCCAGTAGGCGGTTGCCGACCGCGACGTGGTCGAAGCCTAAGTCCTCAGCATGGCGTGCGGCGCGGAGCACGCTGGCTCCGCCATCGAGCGGCCAGCGCGGTTGAAGGGAAACACCGAGGCGCAGCAGGGGCATGAGGTTGCCTTTCGACGGCAGTCCGAGGGCGACACGACGATCACTGACCACCCTGTCGCCACACCCAACTCCCGCACCGCCCGATTTCATCCCCGACCGGCATCAAGCGGATCGCCTGTGACTCCGTACGGCGCTCGCTGACCAACGCCGGGAACTCCGCAAGCCGGTGAACCTTCCCGGTCAGAGCACTACTGAGGCTTTCGTTTCGGGGTGACGTCATGGCAGTGTCCAGGTGAGGCCGGTCTCGGCGATGAAGCCGTCAAGGAGATCAGACCGGTACTGCAACTTCTTCAGCCGGGTGCGCGTGAGATCGGCGAGGGCGTCCACGATGCAGGCCGCGAGGTTGCCGAGGTAGTTCTTCAGGTTGGCCCAGACGCCTTCGGCCGGGTTCAGGTCCGGGGCGTTGGCCGGCAGCCGGAACACGGTCAGCCACCGTCTGCGGGCGGCCAGTAACTCGCGCATCAAAGCGTCCGTGTGCTGCGTGGAGTTATCCCAGACCAGCACGATCTTCCCTCCGCGCTGCTGGTGGGCTGCCTCCAGGTGCGGGCCTTGGGCGGGCGGAGCGCCTGCCCCGACTCGTCCTCCGTGGAAGCGCCGGGCGACCAGCACCGAGACCCGAGCGAGCGTCCACCGCTGTTCTTCCGTCCAGCCGTGCGCGGCCGGCCCCTGCTCCAGCGCACACGCCAGCCAGGCCGGCTTCATCCGCGACGCCACCCCCGAGGGCCCCTTGGAACGCAGGGCATCCGTGCCGCCCTCCCGCCAAGCGGCACACCAGGCATACGCGGACTTCCGCGATACCCGTAACGCACGCGCGACCTGCGGCGGCCGCACCCCGGCCGCGAACATCTCGGCGGCCTGGTACCGGAGCCGCTTCCGCCGGACCCGCTGCACCGCGGTCAGACCACCCCCATCGGGATACCTCATGCCACCGGACTACACCCACCGCCCTCCGAAGCCGCGACGCCCGAAGGGATACCTCGTACCATCCGGTGAAGCTCCGGGGCGGAACTGCCGGTTGCCGGAAGAACGAGAAACGGTGCCCGTATGCATCCCCTTGACGCACTGATCCGGCGTTACGTCGTGCCTCTCGCCAAGCCGGCCGGCTGCTCCCGATCGGGCCGGACGTTTCGCCTGATCGCGAACAGCGGTGATCAAGCCATGTTCGACTTCTCCACGCACGCCGTGGAGCCTGACATGGTCGTCTTCGAGGCCAATTGGCACATCGCGCCGCTCCCCTACTGGGAATGGATCACTCGTCAGCACACGGGTGCCAAGCTGACAAACAGCTCAGGAGCCATGGTGACGGGCCGCATCATGCCGCCGGGGGAGGCTGCGCACCACCCCCGCGACGGGTTCCCGTTCTTCCGCGAGCGGTGGGCGTTCCCGTACGAGGGCAGTGACGAGGTCTGCGGCCTGGCCCTGGAGAGAACCCTGCGGGAGGAGACGCTTCCGCGTATGCGGCACCTCCTCGACCGGTCCAACCTGCTGGAGGTGGTGCGCGGCACGGACGTGTCGCCGATGAAGCGGATGGATCCGTTGAGGGGTGAGATCGTCCTGCGGGTGGATGACGATCCGGTCGAGGAGGTTGGTGCACTGATCGACGAGGAGGAGAGGACGGGCGACTTCCCTCCCTTCGTGCAGTGGGCACGTCGACGCCTGGCAGAACGCATCCGGAACTGAGAGAAGGACCTGAGCAACCTCGCTGCCTGCACCGTTGACCAGGCTCACCCTGACCGCGCCGCAAGTCACCCCGAAGCGAAACCCTCAGTAGTCGTGCGGTGACCTTGGCCGGGGCAAGCCGTTCGCGGCGGCCTTGATGGAGAAGGCTGGCGTCGCGCGGCGACGGCCTCGGCATGCCCTCCCTTCTGCCCCATGGCGTAGGCGCTGTGGCTGACTCCGACCAGCCAGTTCAATCGCTCCTCATCGGCCAGCGCGGCATCAGGCGCTTTCACGCCAGGTATCACCAGCCCAGCCCCGCCTCCAGCCGCGTCCCGACCAATCCGGAGCGAGCCACGTGGAGAGCACCTGCCTGGAAGCCCCTGACCACGTAGTGGAGTTCGCGGTCTGGGAACTGCCGCATGGCTGACTTCTGTGGGGCGCCCGTGCAGTGACCATAAATAGCCTTCAGCTCCCGTGATCTCTCCCCGTAGGGTCCTCCATTCATGGCGGCAATCGCACAAACGTTTGAGCATTCCTACGGGGAAGGGCGCAAGTATTTGTGCATATCACGGGCTACCGGCGTCGCGCACGGAGGAACGGTAAGACTGTCGGCCAGCAGCAGGCGCAGGCACTGGCTGCTGCCGTTGCTGCGGCCGGCCCCGGTATCCCGCAATCGGGCAAGGCCCTTGAAGCCGGGCCCGGCTTTGAAAAGTCCGGCGGCAAGTGGCAGGTGCGGGCGGCCGGGCGGTGCTGCGGAACACCGTCACCGACCCTGACGGTGACAAGGCGGACCTGACCTCGTGTGGGTCCCCCTGGGCGACGTTCACCGTCGCGCCGTACGTGACGTTCCCTCTGCCTCTCATCGGTGGTGCCCACTTTTGTGTTATCGCCCGCTGCGTATCACGTCTCCCTACGTAGGCACTGTCCCCATAAGAGCCCAAGGAACGACACAGTGACACTTCAGATCAGCCGACGCACCATGCTCAAGGCCGCGGGAGCGGCGACCGGCGCGGTCGGTATCGGTATCGGTGCGGGCGTGGCCGCCTCCCCCGCGACGGCGGCGCGCACGTCCTTCGCGCACCCCGGGATGCTCCACACCCAGGCAGATCTCGAGCGCATGGCCACCAAGGTGAAGGCGGGCGCCGCCCCCTACACGGCAGGTTTCGCCAGGCTCACCGCCAACCGTCACTCGCAGAGCACATGGCGGCCCAACCCGCTGGCGACCGCGGTCCGGGGAGGGAGCGGCGTCCAGAACTACTGGGTTCTCTACAACGACATCCACGCCGCCTACCAGAACGCACTGCGCTGGAAGATCACCGGCGACACGGCACACGCCGACGCCGCACGGGACATCTGCAACGCCTGGTCGGGGACGCTGAAGGGCATCGGCGGAGGCTCCGAAGTCGTGCTCCTGGCGGGCCTCCAGGGGTACCAGTTCGCCAACGTCGGCGAGCTCATGCGCGGCTACCCCGGCTTCGACCTGGCCCGTTTCCAGGACATGATGGTCAACCACTTCTATCCCATGAACCGCTACTTCATACACCGCAAGACCAATTGCATCGGCCACTACTGGGCGAACTGGGACCTCTGCTCGATGGCCTCGGTCATGGCCATCGGGATCCTCTGCGACGACCGGGCCAAGTTCAACGAGACGGTCGACTACTTCTACCACGGCGCAGGCAACGGCGCGCTGGACAAGGCGATCCCCCACGTCTACGGCAACGACCTGGCCCAGTGGCAGGAGAGCGGGCGCGACCAGGGCCACAGCCTGTTGGGCATCGGCCTGATGGGCACCATCTGCGAGATGGCCTGGAACCAGGGCGTCGACCTCTACGGCGCGGAGGACTCCAAGTTCCGCAAGGCGTGCGAGTACGTGGCCCGGTACAACCTGGGTCGCGAGGTGCCCTACACCACCTACACCTGGACGAACGGCGTGCACTGCCTGAACACGGAGGAGACCGTCATCTCCGAAGGCGGCCGTGGCCTCGGGCGCCCGGTCTGGGCGCGGGTCTACAACCACTACGCCAACAGGCGCGGCATGGCCATGCCGAACACCCGCGAGATGGTGGCCCGCAGCGGCCCCGAGGGAGGCGGCGGCGACTACGGTCCGAACAGTGGCGGATTCGACGAACTCGGCTTCGGCACGCTGGCGTACACCCGGGACAAGGCCACCGCGGCCGAGGCGTCGGCCTCACCGTCCCCCTCGAAGTCGGCGGCCGCCAAGTCCGGAACATCCGGTTCATCCAAGTCCCCGGCCGGGCAGTCCTCCGGGGACGCCGGCACCCAGGGCGGAAAGAGCGACAAGGACCTGGCCGCCACCGGTACCTCGGACCTCGCTCTGTGGACGGCCGCGACCGGCGTCACCGCGGTAGCCGGCGGCCTCCTGCTGCTCCGCCGCCGCGGCCAGGCCCGCCGCGACGCGGAGTGACACCCGCGGTGACACAAAAAACCCGGTGACTGACCACAGTCGGGCTCCCTACACGCGCCGTGCGCTGTCGCGAGATCAAGTGGAGCTGTCGGGGTAGGGCCCGGCACTCCGCCGATCCGCCGCGAGGTCGCAACCAGGCAGGCGGTGATGGGGGGCAGTGCGGCGCCGACATGTGTTCACCGTTCGAGGAACTGAGCACTACCCCGTGTGCGGCGAAATGTTCTGGTTCAGCCGGAACACGTTGTCGGGGTCCCAGTGCTGCTTGACCTCGGTCAGCCGGGTCCAGGTGCGGTCGTCGTAGGCGGTGCGGACCCGATCGGCGCCCTCCATGCCGAGGAAGTTGACGTACACCCCGCTGGTGTGGGGCCGGATCGCGGCCCAGAAGTCACGGACCCAGGTGGTCCCGGTCCGGTCGTCGGCGCGGTCGGCCCAGGTGCCGACGATGTTGAGGGCGAACTCGGCGTCCCGGTGGGCGAACGCGGCGGTGTCCGAGCCGGTGCGGCGGACTGCGCCGCCCATATGGTGCAGGTGCACCTGGGAGAGCGGCGAGGTCATCCGGGCGGCGTGCTCCACCACCACGTCGACGACCGAGCCGGGGAGCCCGGAGAGGTAGCCCGACTTCCAGTAGTTGCGCATACCGCGATGCGCACCCGCGTCGAGCATCCCCTGCAGGGCGGCGTACGGCATCGGGCCGAGCACGTCGGCCACGGGCGGGCCGTAGCGGCGCAGAGGCGCGAGGGTGCGCTCGGCGGTGCCGGGTTCGCCTAGGCAGCAGGCGACCAGGGCGAGCGCGGGGCGGCCGACCAGATCCTCGGGGACGAACGGCAGCGGGGGCCCGGCGATGATCACTCAAGTGGCCAGGTACCGGGAGGCCAGGCAGCCGTCGGCGGTGGCGATGTTGCGCGACGAGGCCCGGCTGCGCGCCAGGCCCCTGTGAGACCGCCCAGGTTGCCGCCGCGACACATCAATGGATCCTTGGCGACCTCATGACGCCGAGCACCCGTCCGCATGACCTCGTGCCCCCGACGCCCAGGCTCGCCTTTAGGTGTCGAGAACTGCCGAGACCGCGTCGCGACCGGCAATGCGGGGGCGGTCAACGGGGTCGCGAGAGAGACGTTCTCGGCAAGCGCTGTTGGTGCCTGACCCGACAGTGGGGCAACGTTGCTGCCGAGCTGGGCGTCACGAACGTCCAGGTCCTCACCGATCCGTTCGGACGGGCATCCGCTACGGCGGTGACAGCGCCCATGCCGCCTCCTGCTGCTCTGGGCCTCGCGTCAGGAGAGGAAGGTGCCTTGGCGTGCCCGCGCACGTGGGGGTCACGGCCGGGAGGAGTGAGTGCGCGTGTGAGTGTCGGTCCGACTCAGCAGCAGGCCACGGCGACGCCGGGGCAACAGCTGGCGCTGCCCACACGCATCAGATCGACGACGCGACGCCGAGTCAGCGCCGGCAGGGATGTCCGCATCACGGCGGGAACAGTAGCAGCGACCTCCACAAAGACAACACAAGTTGACGACTGTCTCGCATGCCGACACAGCCCATGCGGAAAATGAGGGTTTCACCCCGGTTTATTCACGTCATTCTTGAGACAGGGGCCATCTCGCAGACTGCCTGCCGCCTCACGGCCCGCTCGCAGTTCCGCCCGCACACCGAGCACCCCAACTCCACCGGGCACACCCGCCGTTCGCGCATTCCCTATAATTCCTATCGGATTACTAGGAATAGATGCCCGGTCCTCCCGGCGGATGAATACACCACGCCAACCGACAATCTTGAGGAGACCACCCACCATGGGCGTTGCCACCATGCCGACCCAACCCGCCCCGGCGTCCGACCGGAGTGGGCCCGGCCGCGCCCACTGGCTGCATGTGGCCCGTGAGACGGCGGACGACCTCGCCACGGACGCGGCGGCCAGGGAACATGCGGGCAAGGCCCCCTTCGGCGAGGTCTCCGGACTCCGTGAATCCGGACTGCTGACCCTGCTCATACCGGCCGAACTCGGCGGAGGCGGCGCGGACTGGCCCACCGCGTACGCAGTCGTCCGGGAGATCGCCTCCACCGACGCCGCCATCGCCCAACTGCTGGGCACGCACTACTTCCTGTCATGGAGTGCCCGGTCCTTCGCCGAACCTGACCTCGCCACTCGGATCGAACGGCTGTCGGCGACGGAGCAGTGGTGCTGGGGAGGAGGTCTCGCCGCTCAGGGTCTCCCGCTGGTCCTGACCAGGAAGGGGAGAGGCTATGTCCTCGATGGCCGGCAGAGCTACGCCACCGGAGTTCTGGTCGCCGACCGCCTCGCGGTGCGGGCCGAGCGGGCCGGCAACCGCGAACCAGTCGCCGTCGTCGTCACTCCCGCCCATCCCCGCGTGAGGATCGACGCCGCGGAAGGCTTCGGACAGCGGCTCGCGGCCGGAGGCGACGTGGAATTCGACGCCGTGCCCGTCACCGTCCACGACGTGCTCGGTTCCCTCGCCGCCGACGACGACGTCCTTTCACCGTCGGCCGCTCTGGCCTCACCGATCGGGCGTCTCCTCTCCGTCCAGCTCCTTCTCGGCCTCGCCGAAGGCGCACTCGCCGAAGCGCGCGAGTACAGCAGGGCGGGCCGGTCGTCCTGTCACCCCGCCTGGCCGGACGGTTCTCCCCAGGATCCGCACGTACTGACCACCTACGGGGAACTCACGATCCTCACCCGCTCCGCCGCCGCACTCACCGATCAGGCACTGGCAGCCGTCCACGGGGGGCTGGCACGCGGCGAAGACCTCACCTACGACGAGTACGCCGACATCTCGGTCCAGGTGACGATGGCCGAGGCCGCCGCTTCCAAGGCCGCGCAGGAATCCACCAGCCGCGCCCTGGACGTCGTCGGCTCCCGCTCCGCATCCGCACGGCTGGGCCTCGACCGCTTCTGGCGCAACGCCCGCGCCCACACCTTGCACAGGCCCGTCGCCCACCAGTTCCGCGACGCCGGGGACTATTTCCTCAACGGCGCCCACCCCCCGTTCGTACTGCCGGCCTGACCGGGAAACCAGCAACACCGGATCAGCGGCAAGGCCCACATGTCGTCGACCGCACACACGAGGTGCGGGGCGGATCGTTGCGGCTGCATGAAAAGGCGCGCCGTTGATCCTGGGTCGGCGCCACCATGCCACCGTGAGCGGCGCCGAGCTCGACACGCTCGGCAGTCCTGCCGGAGAACATCGCCCAACTTCCCACGGTCCTCCGGGAATTGCGGGGCTACGACCAGTCCACTTCGTACCAGGGATTCGTCGCAGGCCGGCATCCGCGCGAGTGGCTCGCGACGCGGACGGCCGGTGGGGCCACACCAGCCGGGGTCGACGGATGATCCTGCATCCGGGCCGTCCGGCCAGCCAGGGCTTGATCACCGGAACTCGTAGCTCGCGTACACCGTAGATCGAGAGTGCGCTCACACCGGCCCCCGAGGCGGGCCAGAACCCAGGAGGACGGCATGGCGACAGCGTTCATGTCGTGCTCCCGGCGCCATGTCGATCTGCTGCTGGTGTCCAGCGGTCTGTGTACGGGCTGATCCCGCCCTCCCCGGGCCGGTGGCGGCCCCGCCGCCCGTTCGTTTGACCCTCTCCACCCTCTTTTCTCACGTGACCCCGCACGCCGTGGCACACCTGCGCCACGGCTGCCTCACGCACCCCTGACGCGGAAGCAGACACTCCTGATGGCAGTCAACGTGACCCGGCCCCAAAGGACCGGGCTTGGAGGTAGCGCCCAACTGGCTGCTGGGGTGGGCTCCTCCGTCCAGACACCCCTACGGGGTGGCAGGGACGCGTGACTCACGCCCCGCAGTCCACGCGTCCTCGCCCCTGCGGGCGAGGACGTGGGAAGCGTTCCGGTCGGCGTGCGCAACGAGGCCGCACGACCGGCATACGAACTTGGCTTGGGAGATCCGGTTGAGACGGTCGATGTGGCCGCACTGGCCCATGTCTGGGACGTGTACGCGGAATCGACGAAGACCAGGAGCACTCCTGCCCGCTTGGCCTTGTAGACGATGAAGTCTCCGAGCTGGGCGAAGGCCCAGGAGCGGAGTGCGACCCTCCCCCACTGCCTTAAGGGCGTGGGAGGTACCCCCACGGGCTTGCGGAGCCGTGCCCTCTGCCGGATTCCCTTGCGTTCTTCCAGGGAGATCCCGGCCGAGGGGCGTTCAGCCTCGGTCACGATCGTCTTGGCGAAGATGTGGTTGGTGTTCTTGACGTGCCGCGCCTCGCGGCGCGAGCGCTCCTTCAACCGGCGCTTGGCGGACTTGGTGCGCTTCTTCTGGAGCTTGGCCCGCAGGGCAAGCTGCCTCTTGCGCTACCGGTTCACAGCGCGTCCGGCGGCCATGTAGCCGGTGGAGGTGGTGGCGATGTTGACGATGCCGAGATCCACGCCGATGAAACCGTCCGGCTCGTACGTCTCGGCCTCGGGCACCTCGCACGTGGCGATCAGACAGAAGACCCCGTCGCGCTCGATCAGGTCGGACTCGCCCTTGCTGTACTGCTGGAGCACCTTGAGCGCGTTAGCCGAGCACACGAACCGCACGCCCTTCAGCCGGCCTTCGGTGGTCCGGATCGAGACCGTCCGCCGGTCGTACTGCCAGCTCAAACACCGGTCGTCATGCGGCTGTGCGGCATCGGGACGGAACGTGATCGGCTTGGACTCCGCCTTGCAGCGGCGTGTCGACTTCGGCTTGCCGAGATTTCCTGCCCGGATGTTCGCCCTCAAGGTGGTGTAGGCGTCACGCACCTTCTTTATGCGCCGACTTCGAAACCGAGCTGGTGGAGTTCAACGGCGAAGGCGATCACGTCCACCTACTCGTGCTCTACCCGCCCACGACCGCCGTCTCGCGGTTGGTCGGCTCCCTCAAGAGGGTGTCCGCCTGCAGGCTCCGCCAGGAGTTCCCCGGCCACATCCGCAAGGACCTGCGGGGCGACCACTTCTGGCCCCCGTGCTACTTCGCCGCATCCTGCGGCGGCGCACCGCTGGCGATCATCAAGGAGCACATCGAGAACCAGAAGCGACCCGGCTGAGGGCAACAGTGCAGACTCGTGCGCCCGTACGGGTCACCCCTATCTTGAGAACCGCTACCTCCCGGGCGCGAACGCCCGGGGTCCCGCGCTAGATCATGCTCTTCGCCATTCCGCTCCAAGCCGCCCCCGCCGCACCGCGATCACGGCAGCGCGGTTCGTACGTGTCACCGTCGGGCCGGGGGCCGTACGGACGGGCCCCGATCAAGCACGTCGTCCGCCGGGCAGCGGCCGCGGTGGACGTAGCGGTCGGCGTAGACCGCGACGGCGTCCACGACCCTGGTGCTCGCCCCCAGTCGGGGCAGGGCGTCCAGTGCCGCGGCGAAACAGGTCACGGCGGCGCGCTTCAGCTGCGGGTCGGCGAGGCCGTGGCGCGCCGCGTCCGTCCACAGCGGATTGTGCGGCGGGGGAGCTCCGGCGGCCCGCTCGGCCAGCGGTTCCACCGCCCGGTTCGCGAGCGTGGCGGCAGTCGGGTCGTCGAACAGGGCCGTGACCACCGCGAGCGGAACGATCCACCCGTCCTCGCCGGGCTGCGCGTCGATCATCCGCAGTTCCAGGTGTCCGCGCGGCCTGACGGGCGGAAACAGCGTGCTGATGTGATAGTCGAGGTCCGCGTGGGTCGGGGGGCGCATGCTGCGCGAGCGGGTCCATTCGCGGAAGCTCACTCCGTCCGGCACCTCCCAGGGGCCGTCCCGCCGTATGCACATCAGCGGTGCGTCGAGGACCCGCCGGCCCCAGGCGCGGCGCGGGTCCCGGGACAGCAACGGCCCACCGGCCCGTCCCGGGTCGAGTTCCGTCCACATCTGTTGCCGTGTCGACAGCCAGCCCGTGGCCCGGCCTTCGGCCATGGGCGAGTTCGCGAACGCCGCCACCAGGACCGCACCGAGGTGGTGTGCCAGCCACCAGCGGCGCGCGAACCCCATCACGCCGGGTTCCTCCCGTCCGGCATCGAGACACACCTGGACGGAGGCCGAGCTGCACATCAGGATCCGACCCGCCGGACCCGTACGGTCCAGACACGCCTCCATCGCGTCGTAGCGCGGCTCTCGCAGAAACCGGCGGGGCGGATTCCACAGATCGACGCCCATGCCCGCCAGTGTCAGGCCGAGCTCGCGCAGCGCGGTACGCACCGCCTCGAGATCGGCGGACACCTCCGAAACGCATCGGGTCAGCGACGGGGCAGGCCGCGAACTCAGCTCCACCTGCCCGCCGGGCTCGACGCTCAGGCCCGATGTCAGCGGCAGGGCCCGCAATACGGCGTGGGCCGCTTCCAGCTCTTCGCGGCCTACGGAGTCGTGCGGCGCACGCTCCCTGTGGACGAGCCATTCCACTTCTACGCCGACGCTGCGCGGCGGGCCTGCCTTGAAGCTGATTCCCTCGACCAGCGCCTCCGCGTGGTGTTCGGTGACGGCAGCACCATCAACGCCGCACTCCGGTGGAACCGACATCCGGGAGCCTCCTGAGCCGCCTCAGGGCCGTCGGGGATCCGACGTCCGGTACGCGTACCGCTCTGCCTGCCGCAAGGGTCCGCTGCCCTGACGTGTCATGACAAGAGCACGTTTGCCGGACGACCGAGTGGTCGGCTCCGGAAGCCCTTCGGGGGTGGACGTGCAGGGCCGGGTGGTGCGCGTCGCATCGTTGGACATCCTGTGGGAGACCCAAGTTGTTTTGGGCCTGGTTGGCCCAAGGGTTGGTGGCGGGGCTGTGGTCATGACCGACAGCAACAGCGATGTGACCAGCTTCCACAACCGGGGCGTCCTGATCATCGGCGAAACCAGCGGGATGGGCCTGGCCACCGCGCGTCTGCTCCTGGAAGCCGGCGCCGCTATCGTCATCACCGGCCGCGACGGTGCCCGCCTCGACCGCGCGGCCGAAGAACTGGACAAGATGTCCGACCAGGGCGCCCGGCTGTTCACGGTCCGGGCCGACTCCGCAAGCCTCACCGACTTCATCAGCGAGTGCGGCGACCTGACGCAGATCAACCACCGCGGCAGGACGCCCCGCGGGCGGTGTCACCTCCGGCAGTGCTGGAGCGCAAGGAATTGGCCAAGACTTCTCAAAATCAACCCACAGAGATCTATTAGGTAAGGCTTGCCTCATCTAGTTTCAGGAGGTAACTTCTCCGCTCGTCCAACTGGAGTCCCCCCTCATGTCCAGTTCCCAGGTAGCCCTGCTCGGCGCCATCGCAGGGTTCACCATCTACCTCGGCCTGCCCCTCGGCCGACTGCGCAACCCGAGCCCCCGGCTGCGCGCAGGTCTGAACGCCGTCGCCATCGGCATCCTGATCTTCCTGGTCTGGGACGTCCTGACACACGCCTGGGAGCCGGTCGACGAGGCGCTGGGCAAGCACGACTGGGGCACCGTGACCTCCGGGGGCCTCACCCTCGCCGTGGGCCTCGGAGTCGGGCTGATGAGCCTGGTGTACTACGACGGCTGGATTGCCCGCCGCGCGGCCTCCGCAGCCCGGTCCGTCGGCCCCGGTGCCGCCGCATCCGCCGAGCTGGCCCCCAGGGTCCGCAGCCAGGCGGGCTCGCTCGCACTGATGATCGCCACCGGCATCGGCCTGCACAACTTCGCCGAGGGCCTGGCCATCGGCAACTCCGCAGCCCAGGGCGAACTCTCCCTCGCCGTACTCCTCGTCATCGGCTTCGGCCTGCACAACGCCACCGAAGGGTTCGGCATCGTCGCCCCGCTGGCCGCCGAGGGTGAACGCCCCTCCTGGGCCACGCTGCTGCTGCTCGGCCTGATCGGCGGCGGCCCGACCTTCCTCGGCACCGTGATCGGCCAGCACTTGGTCAACGAAACCGTGTCGATCGCCTTCCTGGGGCTGGCCGCGGGGTCGATCCTCTACGTCGTCATCGAGCTGCTGGCCGTCGCCCGGAAGGCCGCGCTGAAGACCCTGACCACCTGGTGCATCCTGCTGGGCCTCGTCCTCGGCTTCGCCACCGACGCCATCGTCACCGCCGCCGGGGCCTGAAGCTCCCGTACGTCGGCGCGACGGGCACCTCAACGGTTCGTACCTGCACCTCGTACGGGCCCGCGGCGGTGACGAGGGCCCGCAGCCGTGCCGGCCGAACACTCCGGGCCCCTCAGGCAGTGTTCCGGTGCCCCCTGAGCAGTCGGGCGAGGACGGTGCTCCGCTTCGTCCGTGCGTCGGACGGATGGCACAAACGGGAGCGGAACACGCCAAGCGCCTGGTCGGCACCCATGCCGTGCCCGGCCGCTGCCGGCACGATGAGTGTCTCGACTTCAGCGTGACATGCGGGGTATCCGGCGAGATGCACACGTGTCGGTGCGTCGAGTCCGCGACTCTCATGAAGAAGTGTCTCGACGCAGCCGCCCATCTGGTCGAAGCAATCGTCGCAGGACAGCCACGGCTCGCTGACCGCGGTGAGGCTCGCCGCCCGTGCGGCTGTCAACGGCGCATCCGGTGTGCCCTTTTCATCTCTCCTCCGACGCAGGAATCCACCAGGTAGCCGCGGAGACGGAGTTCGGCCCGGAGCTTGATCCGCGCGTGATTCGTACGACAGGGCGGGTCCCGGATCATCACCAGCAACAGGGCGCCCGGCGACTGGTATCCCCCTTCCCCGAGCCGATCTTGTTACAGGCCCTCAGCGGTCGAGCGAGCCGATGAAGCGGTCCAGCCGAGAGACGACTTGCCGCAGGACCTCGACCGATCCTGCGGCATCGTCAGCAAGCTCCAAGCCATGGTCCGCCGAGGGCACTTCCAGGACATCGTGTCGCAGGGCCGCAGCAATGCGTGAATCCCAGAGATTGTCGGCGCTTCCGCCGATGAGGAGGGTCGGCTCCATGGTTCGCCGGAGAGCGGCGGCAACGTGGTCGATGGTCAGGACAGGGGTCAACCAGGCTGCCGGGATGTTCCTGTCGGCTGTGATGCCGCAGGCGAGAGAGCCCAGGGACTTGCCGACGACGAGCCGACAAGCCCCCGCCTCGGCTTCGATGGCCCCGGTGACCTGCCGTTCCACCCATGCGATCCGGTCGTCCACCGTGAACTGCGCGAACCCATCGGGGATCTGCCACCACAGTTCCTGGACCGTCCAGCCATGCTGGAGCAGGACGCTCCGGGCGAAGTGCAGTAGCGGCCGGGCAGGCGAGTAACCGACACCTGGAACGACCACCGCGACACGATCTCGGCCTCCGTCGAAACGGGTGGGCATGGCGAAGGGGACGGGATCAGACATGGCCGCAGAATACTTGTCAGCTGATCACGTGACTCCCGGTGCGCGAACGCCACCACGACCACCACCTGGGGAATCACGTGACCGCCGGCGATCCGCTCCCGCACCCAGCAGGCCGTCACCGCCGCCAGCAGCAGTTCGATCACTTTGCCGCGGCCGCCACTGGCGCGTCGGCGCTCGTATGTGCGCCCGCCGAGACCATGCCGGCAAGGCGTACACCAGCTCGTCCCGGGGGCGCGACATCACACGTCACACGCCTTCTGGGGGCACCCGGTGCGCCACGCCCACCGCTTCCAGATGCGGAATCAGCCTCTCGATCAAGCCCGCACCCGTCAGCCAGGATCCCGGCGACATGACTGCATGTCACCGGCGCACGCCAGCATGATCGCCCTCACGGAAAGCGTGGCGGGGCCCCAATGGCCCCGCCCTGCCAACCGGGAATCAGGCCGCGACGAGTTCCTTCTCGCGGTCCGGCATCCTGACGTCGGTGGTCTTCTTGTTCGGCAGCGAGAGGCGGAAGACCTTGCGCCACGCGGAGAACACCTGCTTGGGCAGCGGCCCGGTGACGTACTCCAGCTCGTACTTTTCGAACAGCGCGCGCACCTTCACCGCGACCTCGGCGTACCGGTTGCTCGGCAGGTCCGGGAAGAGGTGGTGTTCGATCTGGTGCGACAGGTTGCCGGTCATGAAGTGCATGGCCTTGCTGCCGCTGATGTTCGCCGAGCCCATCATCTGGCGCAGGTACCACTGGCCGCGCGTCTCGCCCTTGATCGACCGGCGCTCGAAGACCTGCACGCCCTCGGGGAAGTGCCCGCACATGATCACCGAGTGGGACCAGAGGTTGCGAACCAGGTTCGCGGTGAACGTGGCGGCCAGCGTGGGCAGGAACGACGGGCCCGACAGCAGCGGGTGGATCACGTAGTCCTTGAGCACCTGCTTGCGGATCTTGCGGCCCACGGCCTTGGCCCGCTCGCGGAATTCCGGATTGTTGCGGCGGCGCTTTTGCAGGTTCTTGCCGAGCTCCAGGTCGTACGCCGCGATGCCGTACTCGAAGAAGCAGGCGTTGAGGAAGTTCCACAGCGGCTGGCCGAGGTGGAAGGGGTACCACTTCTGGTCCTCGTCGACGCGCATGATGCCGTAGCCGAGGTCGTTGTCCTTGCCGATCACGTTGGTGTACGTGTGGTGGAGCTCGTTGTGGGAGTGCTTCCACTGGTCGGCCGGCGAGACGTGGTCCCACTCCCAGGTGGTGGAGTGGATCTTCGGGTCGCGCATCCAGTCCCACTGGCCGTGCAGGATGTTGTGGCCGATCTCCATGTTGTCCATGATCTTCGCCACGGACAGTCCGGCGGTGCCGAGCAGCCACGCGGGCGGGAACATCGAGAACAGCAGTACGCCCCTGCTGACCAGCTCCAGCTTGCGCTGGGCGGAGATGACCTTACGGATGTAGGCGGCGTCTTTCTCGCCGCGGCCGGCGATCACCTCGTCGCGGATCGCGTCCAGCTCGCGGCCGAGCTCCTCGATCTGCTCCGCGGTCAGGTGGGCGGTGGGGTCGATGGCGGTCAAGGTGCTCCTACCGTTCGATGTCGCAGGGGCCCGCGGCGGCGGACACGCAGGTCTGGATGAGGACGCCCGGCTCGGCCTCGGTGATCTCGCCGGTGCGCAGGTCGCGGACGGCGCCCGCCTTGAGCGGCGTGACGCAGCCGAAGCAGATGCCCATACGGCACCCGGAGGGCATGAGCACGCCGGCTTCCTCACCGATGTCCAGCAACGGTGTGGCGCCGTCCGCGGCGACGGTCGTGCCGGTGGTGCTGAACGTGACCTCGCCGCCGTCGCCGGTGGCGACGATGCTGGGGCGGAAGCGTTCGGTGTGCAGGCGCTCTGGGACGCCGTGCTCGCTCCAGTGCTTTTCTGCGGCGTCGAGCAGGCCTGCGGGCCCGCAGGCCCAGGTCTCGCGCTCGGCCCAGTCGGGCACGAGTTCGTCGAGGCGGGCGATGTCGAGCATGCCGTCCGTGTCGGTGTGCACCTCGGTCAGCCGCAGCTTGTTGTCCGCGACCAGGTCGTGCAGTTCGCTGCGGAAGATCACGTCGTGCGGCTGTGGCGCGCTGTGGACCATGACGACGTCGTCGAACTCGGTGTTGCGCAGCATGCCCATCACGGGTGTGATGCCGCTGCCGGCCGTCAGGTAGAGCACTTTGGCGGGCTTGGCCTGCGGCAGCACGAAGTCACCGGTCGGCTGGTCGAGCTGGATCAGCGTGCCCGGTTTGGCCCTGCGGACCAGGTGGTTGCTGACCTTGCCGTCGGGGATCGCCTTCACGGTGATCGTGACGCGGCCGTCCGGGCGGTTTGTCGGCGAGGTGAGGGAGTAGGCACGCCACAGGCGCACCCCGTCGACGTCGACGCCGATCCGCACGTATTGGCCGGGCGTGTGGCCACGCCAGCCTCGTCCTGGTCTGATCACGATGGTCGCGGCGTCACCCGTCTCGGGGTGGACGGCCTCGATGCGCCCCCGCAGGTCGGCGCCCGCGCGTAGTGGGCTGATCAGGTCGAGGTAGTCCGACGGCAGCAGAGGCGTCGTGACCATCTCGAGCAGTTTCCACGCCCTGCTCCGGAGGGCTGTACTCGTCATGATTCCAGCTTGCTGTGCCTCAGGGCGTAAAGTCCTGACCACAGGACGTGAATCTGGTCGGTTGAATTGTTCGCAGGGAACAAAACGTGAGCCATGCAATGCGGAGGGTCAGCGAACTGGCCCTGGATGAGACGACGGTCACCGCGCTTCGGGCCGCGCTGAAGACCACCGCCGACGAGGTCGTCCAGGCGATCATCGACGAGGTCCCTCCCTACGCCAACGCCCTCACGGGCCACATGGGCGCCACCATCCGCCGAGCCGTCCGCACCGCTCTGGGGCACTACCTGGACCTCGCGAGCGGGCAGGCCACAGGCGGCGATGCCGGTGACGCGGCCTATGAGCTGGGCCGCGGCGAGGTGCGCGACGGCCGTTCGATGGACGCCCTGCTCAGCGCCTACCGTGTCGGCGCCCGCGTGGCCTGGCGCTGCCTGGCAGCGGGTGCCGTACCGGCAGGCCTGCCCGCCGCCGAGGTCGCCAAGTTCGCCGAGCTGACCTTCGCCTACATCGACGAGCTCTCCGCGGCGAGCGCCGCGGGCCACGCCGACGAACTGGCCGCCCGGGGCAGGGCCCAAGAGCGCCACCTGGAACAGCTGGCCCGCGACCTCCTCGCCGGGGCGAGCCCGGACGTGGTGTGGGCCTCTGCTCAACGGGCCGCGTGGCAGCCCCCGGTTTCGCTGACCGCGGTCCTGCTGCCAGCCGACCAGGCCCGGCCTGCCTACCGCGCGCTCGACCCGAGCACCCTCGTCCTCGACGATCTGCCGGATGCCACCGGTGTGCTGCTCGTGCCCGATGCCGACCGATCACACCTCCTGCGGCAGCTGACCGACCGCTCCGCCGTGGTCGGTCCGCCCCGGCCATGGACCCGCGCATCCGCCTCATACGCACGCGCCGCACGCGCGCGCTCCCTCTCCCGCGATATCCGCGACACCGAGGACCACCTGCCCGAGCTGGTGCTGAGTGCCGACGCGGAGGCGTTGGCGGACCTGCGTGCCCGAGCCCTCGCACCGCTGCGGGCCCTGCCCGACGCGACCGCACGGCGGCTGGAGAAGACATTGCGGGCATGGCTGCTGCACCAGGGCAGGCGGGACGAGGTCGCAGCAGCGTTGTTCATCCACCCCCAGACAGTCCGATACCGCATGTCACAACTGCGGGAACTGTTTCCCGACCTCGCCACACCACACCGAGTCCTTGAACTGACCCTGGCAGTCGGCCTCCCGGCTAACTGACGCATGCCTGGACCGTCCATGACCACGCCCGCACGCGCTCCGGGAACCGTGCCTCGTCCCTGGCGCCAACAGCTGGCTCATGAAATGCGAAACTCGAATTCGGGACGGTCCCACGGTACGGCGGGCGGATTCGCGAACACGGTCCCGGTCCGCACCGCGCCGACGCGGTGGTAGAAGTCCTCGGCGGGAAGATGCGACACGACCTTGAGACGGTCGAGCCCGGCGGCACGGGCCTCGGACTCCATGTGCGCGACGAGCCGTCGTCCAATACCCCGCCCTTGCACGTCGTCTGCGACGAACAGCAGGTCGAGCTCCGGTGGATCGAGGACGAGCGAGTAGAACCCGAGGACCCGGCCTCCGTACTCGTCGGCGCCGACGGCCACGAAGGCGCGGTGTGCCTCGATGTAGTCAGGACCGACCCGGTAGCCCGCGACTGCGGCTGCGTACTTACCCTCGTAAGCGCTTGAACCACGCACCAGCCGAGTGAGCCGCTTGGCATCCCGCGCGACAGCCCTCCGTATCGTGATCGGCTGGCTGACCGGGGAAGTGCGTGAACTCATCCGGAGAGTATTTCGCACCCGGGAGTCCCCTCCTGCGGCGGGTCGGCTGCTGACACAGGCGCTCGCTCTGACACCGCTCCCGAAAACCGCTCGCCCAGGCCCCGATCAGCGCCGTCCCGGTTCCGGCCGCCGGGACCAGTCACACCGAAGCACTCGGCGCAAAGGTTCCATTGCAAGCCAAACCCACCTGAGGTGTGGAATCACTTGGCCCGTGCTCGCCGGAGAGATCATCATGTGGGGATGCCTGAGAACTCATCCTCCGTGGCACCGACTGTGGTGCGACTTGCCCAGTACACGAAGGCGGACCAGGAGGAGATCCTGGGCACCAGCGATGACCCCTTCGGTGTCGCCTGGACAGGTCTGACCTGGCGGCCGAAAGAAGATCACTTCGGCATCAGGCGCGACGGTCGGCTCGTGGCACACTCCGGCCTGCTGCGACTGCCTGTCGCGATCGGCGACACCGAGACAGAGGTGGTGGGCGTCGGCGGAGTCGCCGTCGCACCCGACATGCAAGGTCAGGGCCTGGCTCGGCTCGTCGTCACTGCTGCCCTGGAGCACGCCCGCACGATGGGTCCTCAGCACGCACTCCTGTTCTGCCGACCTCCCCTCGTGCCGCTCTACCAGCGCCTGGGATGGCACCCGCTCGACACGGACGTACTCGTCGAACAGCCCGAAGGCCGACTGGCGACCATGCCGCTGCGGACGATGGTGACGCCCCTGCGCGACGACGTCCGCTGGCCCTCGGGACCAGTGCGGCTGTTCTCGCTCCCCATGTGACGGGCCCCTGATGGAATCGCCGAGGACGACGGCGTCCTCCAGAGTGGGCTTGACCGGCATCCCGGCGGCCCCAGGTACATCACGCGGGTCGCCGCGGCCGGCGGCGGCATCCGAGGATGTGTACCGGCGCGGCAGCGCGAGCGTAAGGGCCGTCATATAGGGGGCAGTTTCCAAGAGTTCGGTCCGGTGGCAGGCGGCGGGCACGGGCACCCCGTAATCGTCAAAGGGGGATCTGCCGCGCCCGCGATCTCCGCGTCCCGTGACCCGCGCGACAGAAGTAACCGATTCCCTGAACACACGCACGGGCTGGAGTTAACCTCGTCTTCCACTCGCGTGAACTGACGTGCGTCGAACGTGACTTCGGGGGATTTCTTGTTAGCAGAGCGGCCGGTGCCGACGGACGATGCGGCTGCCGCGCTGCGGCAGACCGGTGCCTCTCCACTGCGGGTCGGCGACCCAAGGCGCGTCGGCCCCTATGCGCCGATGGCACTGCTCGGCAGTGGTGGCATGGGACGGGTCTTTCTGGCCCGTCCTCTGGACGACAGCCCCGGTCTGGTCGCGGTCAAGGTGATCAGGCCGGAATACTCCGAGGATCCCAGGTTCCGGCGCCGGTTCGAGCGGGAGGCGTCGGTGCACGCCCGTCTGCGTACACCGCACACTGCACGACTGTCCGGCACGGGCTTCGACGACGAGCTGCTGTGGATGGCCACCGAGTACCTCCCCGGCTTCGATCTGGCGGAGGCCGTACAGGAGGACGGCGCCCTGGAGCCGGTCGCGGTCTGGCGGCTGGTGGCAGAGCTGGGGCAGGCACTGGCGGACCTCACCGACGAGGGAATCGTCCACCGGGACCTGAAGCCGTCCAACGTACTGCTGTCCGTCCGGGGCGCGCACCTGATCGACTTCGGTATAGCGAAGGCCGCAGACGCGAGTGCGATCACCGGTACCGGAAACCGGGTGGGGACTCCCGCCTACATGTCGCCCGAGCATCTGAGGGAGGGGCGGTCCGACACGGCGTCGGACGTGTTCTCGCTCGCTGGGACGCTGGTCTACGCGGCAACAGGACGGGCGCCGTTCGGCGACGGAACCGGCGTCGACGTGATGCACCGGGTGGCGTTCGAGGACCCCCGTCCCGAGGTGATCGGTCAGATCTCGACGGCGGACGCGGACCTCGGTTCACTGCTGACCGCGTGCCTGGCCAAGGAGCCCGAGCGGCGGCCCACCCCACAGGAGCTCATCGACGCGGCCGGAGCGCGCGCCGTCCTGTCCACCTGGCCCGAGCCTTTGGGCGGCAAGGTGCTGGCCCGACAGCGGGCGTACGAGGCGCTGCACCGCGTGCCTGTCGCAGGCACGCCCCGCTCAGGGTCTCCGGGTGATCTGCCGCCGGTCCCGTCCGCGCAGGTGCCTCAGCCTGCTCCACCTGTCATGGAGCCCCCGGTCAAGGGCGAGGGCGTCCCGGCGAGAGCGCCTGCCCTGGCCCGGAGCAAGCCGTGGCTGATCGCCGTGGCAAGCATCTCGGCCTGCGCCATTGTCGCCGTGGCCGTACTGCTCACACGCCAGGACCCTCCCTCCACCGACTCCGCGAAAGGCGGTGCCACAGAGGCCATCGGCACCGCGCCCGGTGGCGGCTCCAGCGCCCAGGTGTCCCCCAGCACGAACGGACAGCCCCGCCCGAACGTCGACGGCGTCGCAGTCGAAGAGCGCGGGAGCAGGGCCGGCTCCGCCCCGCGGACCGGCGCATCAGGCTCAGCCGACGATCAGCACGACGAGGCCTCTGCCCCGGGTACTACGCCGGACGCCTCCCTCTCCCCCGCACCGTCCGCCGACAGCCCGTCCACCGACGCCGACACCGCTCCCTGGCTCTCCGACTGCACGTACTACTCCGGCAACGGACGCACACGCCTAGGCGACAGCGGCAAACGCGTAGAGCAGGTTCAGTGCATGCTCACCAAGCGCGGATACAGCGTGGGAAGCACCGGCGTGGACGGCGAGTTCGGATCCGATACGGAAACCGCAGTCCGGACCTTCCAGGCCGACCGGGGGCTGAAAGCCGACGGCATCGTGGCACACGACACATGGGGCGCGCTGCGCAGCGCAACTTGACGTTCCGGCAGCGCACTCACCGAGCTGGCGGGCCCTCGGGCGTCGCGCATGTCCGGAACGCATCAACGCCGGCCGCCGCAACCGCCGCGCTGCTGACACCCGGACCACCGGGGGCGCTCCCCGGGCGCGCCGCACCAGCCGGCCGGGGATGCCGTCGGCTGCCTGGTACGGACCGGGGCAGCGCCCCACACCGCACCAGGCTCACGTTGCGTCAGCAGGCCGCGCAGCGCGCTCGGACGGTGCCCCGCCGGATGATGATCAGGATCAGCACCAGGCAGACGACCGTGGGTTGGGGGAACCGTTCCGATCGCTCCAGCAGCGAGAGGATGATGTCGTAGTACATGCCGGGCCTCTTTCGTCGATGCTCGGTGGCGGGCCCCGGTCATGTGCCGACATGGAGATCCGGGGCCTGCCGCGGAAAGTGCCCCAAGCGTCGGCAGAGGTGTGCCTCTGCGTCACCCTCCTTTGAGGGGTGAGTACGCCCAGGGACTTACCTGTCGCCGAACGTAATTCATTGCTAAATGACCCAACTGCCTTCATTCCCCGCATCCTTGACCTCGGCGGGCGATGTTTCGCGGACGCAGCGTCACATGCGGGCCAAGCTGGTTGGCCACACAGGTAGGCCAACCCGGTTGGCCTTGATGGTGACAGCTGGTAGCCGTTCGGGGACGGTCAGCCGTCGCGCTGCTGGCGGCGCAGCGTCTCCCGGCTCCATCCTGACAATCCCGCCAGCACCGACTGGGAGATCCCGGCGGCCGATGCCTCGGTCACCGCCGCGCGCAGCAGGTGGCGGGCATCCCGCAGCCGGCGTTCGGCATCCGCGCGCAGCGCGGCCGCCCGCCGTACCCGCTGCTCCATCAGCTCACGCAGCCCGAACACCGCAGGCCGCGTGGCGCGTTGCGGTGAACGCACCACCACCCGCACCGCGGGTGCCCCAGCGGCGGTGACCTCCTGCAAGCTGCGGCCGTGCTGGCTCAGGTAGGCCTGGAAAGCGTCCACCGCCAGATCGATCGGGCTGCCGCCCGACCCCCACTCGGGGCTGATCTTCTGCACCCGCCATTCCCGCCCGTCCTGCAGTTGCACCTCCATCCGGTAGTAGCCCGCGCCCTGCCCCGTACCGGTCATCCCCCACCCCTTTCCCCGGGCAGGCCCCCAGCCCGCCCCTCAGTCCCGTCGGCCCGCGGGATCGGTCTCGCCTTTGCTTGTCTCCCGGGCCGACCGCGGCTCCGGTTCGCCGCACCGCAGCCTGCCCAGGACCAGGGCACCAGACGCATATGTCATCGCCGGTTCCTCACACTCGGCGCCCGACACCGCGGCCGCCAACGTCGACGCACGCTCACTGGCCTTGCTGCTCTCAGGGTCGCCGTCCGGTCGGTCGCAGAGCGGGGACGGAGGCGGCCAGCGGGCTGGTCAACGAGTGAGCGGCGCTGTGGCCGTCGTCAAGGGATGGGCCAGGCAGGTGGCGGGCGGAGCTGTCTGCGGACGACTTCCCGGCTGCCGGGACATGACGATCTCGACGCGTACCGCCTGGGGTTCGCCCGGACCTGCGTCCAGGCTGTTCCGGCACACAGCCGGTCGACGGTCAGGGACGAGACGTAGGGATGCCGGCCAACGGGACGCATCTCGGCGGGCCTACCCTCGACCGTACCGGCGTGGAAGCGCACGCCCGCCAGGTCCACCCCCTGCGGGCTCCACGGCCCTCGCCGCCCACCCGGCCCCGCAATGCCACCTCAGGTGGCCAGGGCCGAGGCCAGTTCCTCGGTGGCGTGGACCAGTTCGGCATCCTGATCGTTCAGCAGTCGCGGGATGGCAGCGCTGTGTGCGCGGACCGCGCGGCGGGCCGCGTCTTCCCACACGACGTAGTGGCCATGGCGGCGCCGCAGTTTCGGGTAGGCGGCGGCCGTGGTCTCCCACTGGCGCGCGCCGGCGATCTTCCGCAGCAGATCAAGAATCTGGGCCCGGCAGGTGACCTCGGGGCGCTGGGCGAGGTGCCACAGGAAGGGGACCGTGACGGCGGTTGCCTGGTCGACGACGAACCCGTACCGGCAGATCCGGTTGCGCAGCCTGTCCAGCGCGGTGCGCGCCGCGCCTGCGTCGCCCGAGGCGAGGGCGGCGAGCAGGAAGGGGATGGCCGCAGCGGACCCGGTGGTGTCCTTGATCTCGCGCCAGGGCACCTGCGCGACGTCCCCGAGAGTGGCGGCCGGCCGGTCGTGTCCCACAAGCATGCTCATCGTGTCAGGGCATCGCCGTACCGTCCGGCCGGGCGCCGTGCCGGGTGGGCAGCATGGCCCAGACGGTCTTGCCGGTGGGGGCGGAGCGGGTCCAGCCCCAATGTTGGGACAGGGCATCGATGATGTGCAGGCCGCGGCCGTGCTCATCGAGCTGGTCCGTCGTCCTCGGGCAGGCCGGCAGCGTGCTGCCGCCCGGGTCGGTGACGGCACACACCAGGTGGTGGGGGCGCAGGGTGAGCTTCAGCCATACCCCGGGCTCGGCGTCGCCGCAGTGTTTGTCCGGTCGGGCGTGCACCACGGCGTTGGCGACGAGTTCGGAGACGATGCTCAGCGCGTCGTCACGGCAGTGGTCCAACTCCCAGCAGGCCAGGGTGCGGTGGGTGAAGGCGCGCGCCTGGGCGCATTCCTGGCCCGTATCGGGCAGATGCAGGGCGGCCGTCCTCGGCGCGCCGTGCATGCGCACATCCAGCGGTGCACTCCGATCGGCCGTGCTCGTAGCCGGGCTGAACAGGGCTGCTCGGTGCGCGGGCGACACAGCGCCTCCCTGAGAGGACGTCAGGACGGGGCGTCTGCATGGAGGTTGACGCCTTGGCTATTATCCACGCCGAGAGCGACTCCGTGCAATTTCATGGGAAATTGCGCGCGTCGAGAGGAAGACAGGCACCGCACGCTGCGGCCCGCACCCGCGGGGCGAGGGGCGGTCGGTGTGACGGGACACATGCAAGGAGAGCGCCATGCCGTCAGTTCAGAATGGGGTGCGGGCCAGTTCGCTGGGCGTGGAGTGGATCAAGAGCCGTCACAGCAACGCCGAGGGAAATTGCGTCGAAGTGGCCGCCTTGCCCGGCGGGGGCATCGCCGTGCGCAACTCCCGTGACCCGCATGGACCGGCGCTCGTCTACACGCCGGTCGAGGTGGCCGCCTTCCTCGCGGGAGCGAAGGACGGAGAGTTCGACCACCTGCTGTGACACTGTGACCGCCGACCGCTTCGGCCGAGGCATGCCCGGGCAGACGGCAACAATGCGATAATGCGGACTGCCCATATCTGCCCACGGGGAGTCACGATGCACTCCGAGTCACCGCGCATCTCCCGCCTCGAACCGTATCTGAATCGCACCGAGCCCGCTCCGACGTTGCTGAAGATGCTGGTCGGGGTGCAGCTGGCGGGAATCCGCGAGGACGCCGGCCTGGCTCAGGAGCAGGCCGCCCGTGCCGTGGGGTTCAGCCCCGCGAAACTGTCGCGCATCGAGGCGGGCAAGGGCCGCCGCCCGCCCACCGAGGGCGATGTCCGAGCCCTGCTGGAGCTGTACAAGACAGGGGACTACGAGACGTCGGTGCTGCTGCAGTTGTTGCGGCGGGCCGGGGAGCCGGGATGGTGGCAGCGCTTCGACAAGCGGCTGATGCCGGAGTGGTTCGACCGGCTGGTCGGCCTGCAGGAAGCGGCTCAAGCGATCCGCACGTTCGAAATCCAGTACGTTCCGGGACTGCTGCAGACTCCGGCCTACACCCGCGCCGTGGTGGAGCGCGGCCTGCCCTCGGCACCGGCCCGCGAGGTGGAGCGCCGCGTCGAACTCCGCACACGGCGGAGCAAGTTGTTGCAGCGTGCCGATGCGCCCGGGCTGTGGGCGATCGTCGACGAGTCGGTGCTGCTGCGCGTCCTGGGCAGCCGCGAGGTGATGCGCGGGCAGCTGGAGCACCTGATCACGATGGCACAGCTGCCCCATGTGACGATCCAGATCGTCCCCTTGGACGTGACGAACGCCTCGGCACCGGCCATCCCGGTCACCTACCTGCGCTTCGGCGGCCTCGACCTGCCTGACATCGTCTATCTCGAGCACATCAGGAGCGCCACCTTCCTGGAGGATCGCGACGAGACGGAGGAGTACCGGGTGACTCTGGACCGGCTGGGCGACGAGGCCCTCAACCCCCGCGAGTCGCTTGCGCTCCTGCGCGACACCGTCGAGCGGCGCTACGCGGGGGCATGACCCCCGCGCGCCTCACTACCGGAGCCGGCCCACCCCGCCGAACTCGATCCACTCCTGGGTGAGCTGCCGCGGCGCCGCTTCGTTGTCCGGCCGCCAGGTGGACACCTCCACCAGGCCCGGCTCGAGGACGTCCGTCCCCTCGAACCACTCCGCGACGTCCTTCTCCTGCCGCACCCGGCCCCAGTGTCCCTGCGTGGCCTGATCCATGAAATCGGTGACGAACTCCCGCACCTTGGCGTCCTCGCTGACCAGCTGACACATCACCAGACAGCTGCCGGGCACAAGCCGTTCGGCCACGCGCCGCACCACCGCCGGCGGTCCGTCACTGTCGCTGTCCGGGATGCAGTGGAACACCGAGTTGAACAGCACCGCCACCGGCTGCGAGAAGTCGATCAGCCGCTGGGTGTCGGGGTGGGAGAAAATCGCCTCGGTCTCACGCAGGTCGGCCTGGATGACGGCGGTGCGCTCGTTCTGCTCCAGCAGCGCCCGGCCATGCACCAGGACCATCGGGTCGTTGTCGACGTAGACCACTCGCGAGGCCGGATCGACCTGCTGTGCCACCTGGTGCACGTTGTTCTGCGTCGGCAGCCCTGATCCGTGGTCGAGGAACTGACGCATGCCGTACTCCCGCGCCAGCGTCCCCACCACCCGCTGCAGGAAGCGCCGGTTGTTCAGCGCCAGCGCCCGCGTGCTCGGGACCACCTTGTCCAGTTCCTCGCAGGCAGCCCGGTCGACGGCGTAGTTGTCCTTGCCGCCCAGGTAGTAGTCGTACATGCGGGCGGCCGTCGGGACCGTCGCATCAATCTTCGTCGACAATTGCTTTCCCGACTCCATCGTCGCCCCCACTCCCGCACCATCCCGGCGTACCAGCATGCAAGTCAATACATCCTAGAGACACCACAGTTGGCCCAACCACCCCATTGATCAAAACCTTGCTGAAACTGCAGCCACAGCAGGCTCAGCCGCCCCAGGGGTACGTCGGTAGTCCAGCCAGCTGGCGACTTACAGGCCCAGAAGGACGCCGAAACCGGTCCCGGGCGGAGGTGGGCGCTGTCCGGCGCTCGTGGCCGGGCCGACCACACCAGCAGGATGGGGCAGGGGGCGTAATCAAGGGCTCCGCCGGGTTCCTGCGCTGCCGCTGCGTCGCCACCCTCAGACCGCGCACGATCTGTGCGGTGAACAACCCCAGGAACAACGTGCGTCGCGGAAGCTGCGGGCGGTCGAGCGTTCCGCACCGGCGGCTTCCCGTATCGCGCAGTTCGCCGACAGGGGGACGACCGCCTCGGTCAGGGCGGCGGCGCCACTCAGATCGGGCGCGCAGAGGAGCCTGACGTTCCGGCCGGCGACCGGCTTGAGGACTTCGGTCGCTTGGGCCCGCCCAGTGGAGCGATCGAGTGACGCCGACGGCGGACGCGGAACCACAGAACGACCGCAGCGGCAGCCAGTGCGACGACTCCGCAGACCGCGATCGTCGGGTTGACCCAGGCGGGGACCAGGTCCGCGTGCGCGTTGCACATGTCGTGCAGCGGGAAGATCTTGCTGAATTCGGCGGCGTGGGAATGCCGGTACGCCTCGTCGTATCGTTCGTGGTGGACGAAGAGGCACGTCTTGCGGGTGTCCAGGCCGGTGGCGAACAGGCCTCGGATCCATGCGGCGACGCCGACGAAGAGCGCGACGGAGCACAGGCGCGTCCACCACATGGGGCGCCACCACGAGCCGTCCCGTGCGCCGGTGACGAGGCGGAACACGTTCCACGCGTTCCACACCAGCCATGCGCCGAGTACGGCGATGACCGTGAGGAGTCCTAGCGCCTTCATGCCTTCTTGCCTAGCTCTCTGCTGCGTTCGGCCTCGTCATGGCTTCTGCTTCTCCGTTCCCATGCGGGCGACCAGCGCGTCGACGAAGCCCTGCTCGATGTTTCTGAGCATGTCGTAGCCTCGTAGCTTCTCCTCGACGACTTCGCCGGCTCGTCGCCGTCAGCGTAGACGGCCAGACGGGCGTTCCCTGCGGCGTCCACGCTCCTGCTCCGGCGGTAGCGCGGGTGAGCCGGCGCCGAGGTCGCTGCCATGACGCCGGCGAGACCGCAGCGCATAGGCGAGTTGTGGGTCTGTGTCAGCGGCGATGATCCCTGCCGATGTGGTCGAGGCGCCGTTCGCGACTCCGCCCCGGGGGACGGCATTGAGTTGGCATACTTGGCGATCACGTGCGGCCTCGGCCTGACCCGAACCCGCGCCGCCAGCCAGTAGCCGTACGTCGCGCCCGAGTTCCGGCCGGAATCGCCCCGGCAAAGCCCGGCGTTGGCGTACTGCCGTTCAAGAGGGCTCTTCCTGCTCCGCGAGGTCCTTGATCGCCTCGAGGCGGCGGTCCCACTGGGCAGCTAGGGCGTTCAGCCAGTGGGTCGTACGCTCCAGGGGTTTCACGTGCGCTTCGTAGCGGACTTCCCGCCCTGTGCGGTGGCCGCGGACCAGGCCGGCGCGGTTCAGGACGGCCAGATGCTTGGCCACCGCCTGGCGTGTCACGGGGAGCGCTGCGGCGAGCGAGGTGGATGTCGCGCCGCCTTCACTGACGAGGGCATTGAGGATCTGGCGGCGGATCGGGTCGGCCATCGCCAACAGGACTTCCTCGAGAGCCTGTTCGCCGTCGTGTGTGCCGGTCATGCCCCGCTGTGCTCACACTCTGCGCGCAACAGGTCGAGTTTGCCGGGCCAGTTCAGGCTGTTCGCGCGCCGACGGTCAGCCGCCTCATCGGTCGGCAGCGCGAGGCGCGCGAAGCCCGTCTCGGTCATCGTCAGCCGGGTGCCTGCCCCTGCCTCGTCCACGGTGAGGGTGAACTCGACGAGCGTGGCGCTGGAGTCCGTCGGTTCTTCGCCTGCGGCGCCCTGCGACCAGCGCCAGGAGAAGGTGTGCGGCGGCTCGACCGTCTCGATACGGGCAGGGAGGGCACCGTGAACGCCGTGGTCGAACAGCAGCAGCCCGCCCGGCCGTAGGTCGATCTTCACGGGCTCCCCGCTGCCGAACCACTCCCCCAGGAAAGCCGGTTCGGTCAGCACCGACCAGACCCGTTCCATGGAAGCGTTGATCACGATGGTGCGTTCGATGGAGTCGGGAATCACGGCAACCTCATCTCGTCCGAATGCGCTACCAAACGGTTGCACATCCGCCATCGAATACGCAACCGGATGGTTGCACATATGGAGGCCGAGCCTACTTGGATGGCGATGCCGCACGCGTCACAGAGCGGCCAACGGCGCGACATCGGCGGCACGTTCGCCGGTGACGAGGGAGACAACCCGGCGGCCGACCGACACCGCCTGGTCGGCGAACCACTCGCAGGAACGGGCCGCCAGCGTGAAGTCGGCCGCCGTCGCCACCCAGTCCTCCCACCGCTCGTCGAGAAGCCGCTGGAACACCGCACGGTGCACCTCGTCCACACGGTCGTCGTCCTGACCGCTCTCTCGGGAATACGCAGCCTGGTCACCTTGGCCGCGTGCGGGGCCAGCTCACCCGCGCGCTCCAGATCGGCGCTCATCCGTAGCGAGGTCACCCCGACGCGCAGGTCGATCGCGGTCGGTTGCTGCCGCACCGGTACGGCGGTGACGCCCTCGGCCAGAAGAAGGTCGGCCTCCGTCCCGACTCCCTTCCGACCCCGCTCGCGACCGGCCGAACTGCCAGATGCACCCACGCGTCGCACTGGTGTCGTCATCGTCCGTGGCCGTGTCCCGTCGCACGGGTCACAGCCTTGGCGTCCGCCGTCGGGGTAGACGCCCTGCGTGGACGGGAGGTGCGCATGACCGGACTGGCGGTCCCGCTGTGGGACGTGGACAACGGACAGGGCCTGCGTCAGCTGGCCGAACTGGGGCTCGCCCTGCTGCTGTCCAGCCTCATCGGCTGGGAACGGGCGGCCCAGCAGAAGAGCGCGGGCCTGCGCACCCACACCCTGGTCGGGATCGCCAGCGCCCTGATGATGGAGGTCTCCCAGCACGGCTTCACCAACGTGCTCGGCCTGGACAACGTCTCCTTCGACCCCTCCCGGGTGGCGGCCCAGATCGTCTCCGGTATCGGCTTCATCGGCGGCGGCCTCATCTTCGTACGACGGGACGCCGTCCGCGGTCTGACCACCGCCGCGACGATCTGGCTCACCTGCGCGGTCGGCATGGCTTGCGGAGGCGGCCTGCCCATCCTCGCCTGCGCCGTCACCGCCCTGCACTTCCTCGTCGTACGGGGCTATCCCCTGCTGGCCGACCGTCTGATACCCGGAGCGACCGCATCGGCCTTCGAACTGCGCATGACGTACCGCACGGGCACGGCCCTGCTGCCCCAGCTCATGGAGACCTGCACCCGACGCGGCTTCCGCATCCTCCAGGTCAAGGTCGACCGCCTGCCCGGCAGAACCGACCCCGCCGCACGCGTCCTGCTCGAACTGGAGGGCACCGCCGACGCCGGCCCACTCACCGCCGAGTTGTTCCAGAACGACGGCGTGATCGACGTCGAGATGACCGCGGCCACCGACGAATAGTGCGAGCACCTTGTGCACGTATCTGCTGTCCTCGGGTCTGCAGCAGATGGCCGATGGGGTCTGCCGTATACCCGCCGAGTCCGGTGTCCGCCGCGCTCGGCTGGTTTACCGTGCAGGGCGGTTGTCCGGGCGCCCGGGTGTCGCCGTGGTGCCCTGCGGAACACCGAAATACGGCAGCGGCGGTGCCGGAGTGGTACGACGCCTACCGCTGGGTGCCGTTGAGGAGAGTTGCGTTGTTGTGCTGGAGGCCGGAGCTCGTGTCCATGACCTCCGTGGCCTTGCTGCGGACCGGTGACGGTCACCAACTCGCCTTCCGACAGGGCGTTTCCACCTCGACACCATCCAATGCGTCGCGGCCCGTGCCTCAGGTGTGGCCAGCAGGTACGCGGACGCGGTCCTGTGGGAACCCTGGGGCTGAAACAACGAAACCGTTTCGTGCCGCTTTCATTCCTACGGTGGCTTCCGGTACGACCACGCCGAGCAGCAGCAACAGCGGGAGGGTCCAGCCGCCGCTTGCGCTGTGGAGGAGACCGATCGTCAGCGGCCCGGCGCCTGCGAGGAGGTATCCGCTGGTCTGGGCCATGCCCGACAGGTGTGCGGCTGTCTGCGGGTCCGGGGAGCGCAGGGTGAGCAGGGTGATGGCCAGCGGGAAGGCGCTGCCGGTGGCGAGGCCGAGCAGGATCACCCACAGCCATGGGGTCTGCGGGGCGAGGAGGATGCCGGAGAGCGCGGTGATCTTCAGGATGGCGATGGTGATGACCAGGGGTTTTTGGTCTTCGAGGCGAGCGGCGAGAACGGGGACGAGGTAGCCCATGGGGATACCGATGAGCAGCATCACCGACATCATCGTTCCGGCCTGCGCGGGGTGCACCCCGGCGTTCTGCATGATTTCGGGCAGCCAGGACACCAGGACGTAGAACGTCAGCGACACCAGGCCGAGGAAGGCGGCGACAGCCCAGGCGAGCGGGGATCGGCTGACGGTGGGGCCGTTGGTGCGCTTGGGGCGTTTACGGCGTTTCCCGTCTCCGGGACGTGCGAGGGGTCCCCACAGGATGGTTCCGGCGGCTGAGGGGATGGCCCATACGGCGAGGGCGATACGCCACCCTGCGGCGCGGTCGAGGGGGACGGCGAGGCCGGCGGCAACGGCGCCGGAGGCGGCCATGAGGGTCATGGCGAGTCCGGTGAGGGAACCGACGCGGTGGGCGAAGTGCTGTTTGACGACTACGGGGAGCAGGACGTTTCCGATGGCGATTCCGGCTCCGGCCAGCACAGTTCCGGCGAACAGGGCCGTTGCGGAGGGCATCGTACGCAGGAGGATTCCGGTGGTGATGAGGGCGAGGGCGAGGGTGATGGCGCCTTCGGTTCCCATGCGGCGGCTGAGGGGTGGTGCGAGGGCGGCGAAGATGCCGAGGCACAGGACCGGGAGTGTGGTCAGAAGGCTGGTGGTGAAGGCGCCCAGACGGAAGGTGCGTTGGAGGTCGGTGAGCAGGGGGGCGATGCAGGTGATCGCGGCGCGTAGGTTGACGGTCAGGAGTACGAGTCCGGCCAGTGCCCAGATGCGGGCGGCGCGAAGGGTGAGCGACGTGCGCATGAAGTTTCCCCGTTGACATGGCAGCGGCTCCCCCTTGAGTCGGTAGGGGGAGCCGCTGGTGTTGCGGGCCGCCAGGGGTGTCCCCGCGGCGCGGGTGGGTCAGGCGTTGATGAGGGCCTGCTTCGCCTTCGTCTTGGTGTGGAAGGGGCAGGCGTTGAGGGCCGCTGCGTTCGCGGTTGCGTTGGTGTCGCCGAGGAGGGTGAGGATTTCCTGACTGAGCAGGTCGGGCTTGCCCTTGAGGGCGTCGGCCAGCTGCTGGTCCTTGGAGAACACCATTTCGGCGGCGATGTTGTCCATCACGATGCGGGCGAGGTTGTCGAGTGCGACGTGGACCGCGTTGGGGATGGAAGGCGCCTCGCAGACGAGGTCGATCAGGTGGCTGTCGACCATGCCCTTGTCCATCAAGTGCTTGATGATGATGGAGTTCTGGTTCAGCTCGGACGTCGTCCACATCGACAGGACAACCACGTACAGCTCGTGCCAGGCGTCCGCGCCGACCTTGTCCTTCCAGCGGCCGAACAGGTCCTTGACGGCTTCGATCTGGACTTTCGCGGCCCAGTACATGTTCGTTTTGATGTCGTCGGCGATCTTCCCGGTGAACTTCTGGAAGCCGGGCATGTCGAAGGTACGGCGCCGAGTGATCTCGTTGATGTAGGTCAGGCCGGCGTCGAGGATGTGAGCGCAGGACGTCTTCAGGTCGGCGGGGAGGTCTGCGTCCTCCAGTGAGCGCCGTGCGGCGTCGAGGTCGGTGCCGAATGCCTGGAGCGGGGTGATCCAGTCCGTGTTCGAGGGTCCGGCGTAGGCGACCAGTTGGAGGTCGCGGGCGTCCATGTCGGTCTGTCCCGCCGGGACCTTGGGGTCCAGGGACGGTGCGATGACGGAGAAGATGCCGAGCGGGACGTGCGCGACGGATTTCGCCAGCTGGAAAATCTGCGAGATCGGCTCTTCGACGAACTGCTGGCCCTGGTGGACCAGGGTGTATTTACCGCCCTGCATACCGTTTTCCACGACGATGACCGGACCGAGTTGCTGGAGGACGTTGGCCCGCAGCTTGTCGTAGTTGGTGCGCATGTCGGTGTCGACCTGGAGGATGTTCTTCCTCGCGGTCGCGGTGTCGGCGGCCGTGTCTCCGTTTCCGGCGGGAGTGGCCGCGTCGGCAGCCGTGGCGCCTGCCGCCTGTGAGGCGGTGCCGGTGAGGAGAGTAGCGGCTGCGGCGGTGCCTGCAGCGCCGATGAAGTTTCTACGCGTGGTCACGTGCTGTTTCCCCCAGCTGCGATTTTTACGTCTCTGACCGGGCATTCCGCCGGGGTCAGAGATGACGGGTTTTTGTCGCGCCCGACGAAAAAAGACGCTACTGCCCCCAACTGGCTGGAAAATAGGAGTTGATGACACAGGGATCACACATCGGTGCTATGCGAACATATAAACCGGATGGAATGGTTTCGGATGCATGACCAAAAAAAGGGGCGCCCGAGCTGAAGCCCGGACGCCCGCTCTGCGCGTCGCGCAGGAAGGTGTATTACGACAGGTCGGAGACCGAGGAAACCACCACCCCGTAGAGTTCCGTGATCGTCGCCAGGGCACTGTCGTGGATCTGCTGCGCGGTGAGGGCGGTGCCGCCGCCCCTGACGCGCGTGGACAGGGCGCGGGTGCCACAGGCGTTCGCGACGACAGTCGGGTGCAGTCCTTCCAGGAAGGCGCCCTGGGCGGTGAACAGGATGCACATGTTGCTCATGAACCCGGCCAGGATGACGTTCTTGCGGCCGGTCTTCTCGATCTGCTGAGCCAGGTCGGTGTTGTGGAAGGCGTTGGGGACGGACTTGATGACGCGGCCCTCACCGTCCACGGGCGCGACCTCAGCGATGATCTTTCCGCCCTCGGAGTCCAGGTCGTAGCCCTGGTCCTGGACGTGGATGACGGGGGCGCCGGCCTCGCGGGCGGCAGCAAGGAGCTTCCTGCCCTCGGCGATGGCCTCGGCATGACCGTCCAGCTCCATGACGCCATCGGTGTAGGTGTTCTGGAAGTCGACCAGGACCACCACGGCGTCGGCCAGGGAGGCGGGGGTCTCGTCGAAGCCGTTCAGTTCGCGCAGGGTCGTCGTAGCCACGGGGAAAACCACCTTCGTATTTCGGGCCGGATGTCGTGCCATGAGGGGGGTGATCGCCCCGCGTCGCAGCCGGGCCACCCCATGGCGTTTACGACGCTAACACATCTCGTAAACGACGCTATCTTCAGACTGAGGTTTTGCGGTGTCCACGGCACAGGACCCCCAGCTCACGCATGTAAGCGGAACTAGCACCTGCTGTTAACATGCATGCATGACGACGGCCCGAGAGCGCATCCTGGAAGCGACCACGCAGCTACTCGCCGAGAGTGACGCGCTGGCCATCTCCACACGCGCCATCTGCGAGCGCGCCAAGGTGGGCGGCCCGGAGATCTACCGGCAGTTCGGGGACAAGCAGGGACTGCTCGCGGCGGTGGCCGATCTCGGCTTCGAACGTTTCCTGGCCAACAAGAGACGGAATCCCCTTACGGCCGACCCCGTCGCGGACTTGCGTACGGCATGGGACAGCCACGTCGCGTTCGCCCTGGCCAACCCTCACCTGTACCGGCTGATGTTCACCCCCAGCGGCGAACCCAAGCCGCAGGCGGTCAAGGAGGCCCAGAGCCTCCTTCTCGAAGCCCTGAGGCGCTGCGGTGACGCCGGGCGGCTGCGTCTGGCACCCGAGTTGGCCGGACAGTCGATTCTGGCCGCCAACGTCGGTGTGTGCCTGATGATGCTGTCCTACCCCGAGCTGTTCGGGAGTCTGGACATCTCACAGGCGGTGCGCGACGCCGTGATCGGAAAGGTCACCGGCGACGAGCAGGAAGACACCCGGATCAGCGCCGCGACCGTTCTGGCCCGCGCGCTGGCCGGAACCCTCACCGGTACCGCGCCCGTGGACAGCACCACCATCGAGCAGGTGGCCCGCGCCCTCGCCACCTGAAGGTGCGGCACGCAACACGAAGCCCCCACCGGCTCTTGGGCGTCACTGTTGGTGGCGTCGCTCTTGGATTCGACACGTTCACCGCTGAGCGTGCCATGTCTCCCATGGGGCTGCGCCCTTCCCGCTCGGTTCCCCGAAGCAGCCTCGAACCAGCCCTCGGCCGGCTCCCCACGTGCCGCTCGAACACGGCAAGGATCAGCCGGGCGCCGTGGCACTGTTGCCGATCTTGTACCCGGCGGGCGAAGCCTCCAGCGCATCGAGCACCGGCTCGCACTGCTCCAGCCCGGCCACCCACCGCCGGTCCGCGGTCGCCGTCGACCGCGCCGCGTCGAACGCGGCCTCGGCCCGCTCCAGTTCATCGGGCAGGAACATGACCTGCACGCCGGCGAAGTCGAGGTTCACCTCCCCCAGGGAGGTGACGTCCACCTTTCCAGCGGATCCAGCGTCGTGTCGTCGTCCAGGCTTGCGTACGGGCGCCGCTCCACGTTCACCAGCTCGTCGTACAGCTCTTTGAGGATCGCCGGCGTCGGCCTCGCGGGGCCATGTCAAGCAGTGCCGCGGTCCCCTCAGCCCGGCTGGCCGTGGGAGCCCGCTTCGAGAGCCGCGCGAAGGGTGGCCAGGGTTGCGGCGATGCGGGTCAGCTCGCCAGGGGGAACCGCCGCGGTCAAGGAGATGAGTGCGCTTTCGACAATGGGGCGGGAAGCGGCCACCCGCTTCTTGCCCTCCGATGTGAGGCGGAGAACGGACGAGCGGCGGTCCTGAGGGTGCGCGACCCGCAGGCACCAGCCCGCAGCCACCAGCCGGTCGACCGCCTTGCTGACGGCCCCCACGGTGATCGCCAGTTCGCCCACGATGTCGAGCACGCGGCACCCCGGCACGCGGTCGATGACCTCCAGAAGCTCGAACTGCCCCAGGCCCAGCCCTTGCTCGGCGCGCAGCCGGGCGCTCACCGCGTTGTAGAGCCGGGTCTCGACGCGGACGAGGTCGGTGAAGATCGGGGTGACGTGGACCACAAAAACCTCCAGTAGATTCCTGGGAATCATCTTCCTTGGAATCCGGTTGGACTCGGACAAGTGGATTCCCAGGAATCCATCCTTGCACCCCGACCAGGAGGCCCGAGATGTCCCGACAGCAGCGCGACGCCCTGGATGCCATGCTCCGTTCCGCCCCTCGCAGCGAGGAGCGGCCCACTCTCGAGCAGCAGCGCAGCGGTTTCACCGCGGCTCTCACCCGTCCCGCGCCGGAGGGTGTGGCCACCCGCAGGACCGTCCTGGGCGGGCGGCCGACCCTGGAGCTGGAGCCGGCCAAGCTCTCCGGCGGCGGCCGGCTGCTCTATCTGCACGGCGGCGGGTACATCGTCGGCTCACCGGACACCCATGCAGGGCTGGTCGGCGAACTGGCCCGCCGCGCGGGGCTGCGAGCGATGTCGGTGGATTACCGGCTGGCACCCGAGCACCCCTTCCCCGCGGCCGTCGACGACGGGCTCGCGGCCTATCGCGAGCTGCTGGCGGCGGGTACCGACCCACGGGACCTCGTCATGGCCGGTGACTCCGCCGGTGGCGGTTTGAGCATCGCCACGCTGCTCGCGGCCCGGGAGGCCGGGCTGCCGCAACCAGCCGCCGTGGTCGTCTTCTCCCCCTGGGTCGACCTCACCCTCGCCGGAGGAAGCATCCGCTCCAAGGAGGGCGCCGATCCCATCTTCACCGAGGCCGACTTGCGCGACTACGCCGATCTCTACGTCGGCGCGGGCGACCGGGCGCACCCCTTGGCCAGCCCGGTGTTCGCCGACCTCACGGGACTGCCCCCACTACTCGTGCAGGTCGGGGCAAACGAGGTGCTGCTCGACGACGCGGTCCGGCTGGCCGGCCGCGCGGGCGCCGACGACGTCGAGGTCACGCTCGAAGTCGGGCCCGGCCTCCCCCATGTCTTCCAGCACCATTACGGCCGCCTCGACGAGGCGACCGCCGCACTCGACCGCGCCGCCCGCTTCCTCACCGCCCACCTGGGCACCGGGCAGCCGGGCGCCGACCGTCTCGAACCGGTCCACTGACGCGTCACGTCGACGACCTGGCGCGCGCCGAGCCCGTGGTCTCCCTCGACGGGCCCGACAGCTGTCCCTGCGTCAGCCCAGGTTGATCGCAGGCCATCGAAACTTGATTGGCGTGGGTCGCCGTCGGTCGTCGAAGGGCGCCGCGCGTTCGGCCCGGAGGGGCAGGGTCAGGTCATCGCAGTTGAGGAATCCAGCTGTGTGGGGAGTGATGGTTCTGGCCAGGTGGGTGCTAGAGCGGCCGTTGCCTCTGCTCCAGTCGTCGTTGCCACGGATGATCGTGCCCATCGCTTGGGCGTATGGGAGGCTCCCCTGCCGGTCGGGCTCCGGCAGCTCCAAGCGGTCGCAGAGTCACGGGAGTTGGGCGGCGAGCTGCTCATGGTCGTGGGCCAGGGCGTCAGCCCGGAACTGAATGGCGGAGACTGCCTCTCGCTGACCGCATCTGAGCTCCCTCAGGTGAAAGGGGTCGAACCGGCGCAGCGGTGCGCGACAGTCGCGCCTGAGCGCGCCGGTCTTTCGGGACAGCGGTCGGTCGGCCCCATGGCACTTCGTCGTCGCCATCTGCGCGGTGCGCTCCATCCCCCGTCATGACCTGTCACGCCCGTAGACCGACCGCTATTTCAGGGTGCTCAGTGCCGTCCCTTGATACGTGGCTCCGGCGTTCCAGAGCAGGAAGGAGTTCATGCCGTCCCCGGCCGCCGCTCTGATCTGGTCGGCGACTTCGGTGGGGCCGTAGTGGACGCCCAGGGAGAAGTCCTGGAGCCAGGGGACGACCGTGGCCCTGGTGCCCTTGACCTGCTTGGCGAAGTCGGCCAGCGACCGGTTGACGATCTCGTACGGGCTGGCGTTCGGACTGGCGATCCCGTACTCGCCGGCGGCCCAGTGCGAGGGGTAGACCATGGGAGCGATGTAGTCGGCGTGGCGGGCCATGGCAGGGATGTCCTGGGCGATTTCGGTGGGCCGGGTGGCGGCGATGCCGAAGACCGAGACCCCGAGGTATTTGCCTTCGGGCTGGATGCGGCGCTGGGTGTCGGCGACGAACTCGGCGATGGACTGTTCGGGGGTCTGGTCGCCCAGGCCGGGGAAGCGCAGTGTGGAGAGCTTCCCGTCGGGGCGGCGCACGTAGTCGTACAGGATGTCGTCGAAGCCCAGCTTCGCCGCTTCGGTGGCCAGGGCGATGTTGTACTGGCGGACCTCGGGATCGGCGAAGTTGGTGAACGAGAGCGTGCCGTAGTGGCCGCCGTCGTACGGGCTGCCGTCAGGGGCCTGGACCAGGCGGTCGTCCTTGCCCTGGCGGTGGGACGCCTGGGCCAGGATGGGATCGCGGAAGGCGACGATGCGGCCGATGACGCGGGCTCCCATGCCGTGCAGGGTGTCGATCACCTTGCGCGCGTCGTAGCGGTTCTTCACGGCGCCGATCTCGCGGGCCAGGGGCACGGAGGAGTCGTAACCGACCTCGCCGTTTTCGTCCTTGATGTCGAGCTCGACGGCGTTGAGCTTCTTGTCTTTGACGAGCTGGAGAACCGGGTTGCGGACCTCGGACGAGGACCAGCCGATGGCGGTCAGGTGCGCGGCCCGGGTGAGGGGATAGGGCGCGACCGCGTTCACGTGCTCGCGGGTGACGTTGCCGGCCTCGTCCCTGGCCGCCACCTCGATACGGGCGGGGGGCTTTTCGAACCGGCGGGAGAAGGTTCCGTCGTCGCCGACGGGCACGGGCGCACCGGCTATGGAGACCTTCACCTGGCCGGCGTCCTCGACCCGGCCGCGTACCGTCACCGGTGCGCCGGGCCCGGTGGCCCGGACAGGTGACAGCCGCAGTTTCGGGGCGGTGGTGTCCACGACGAACGTCCGGGACATGTCATCCAGGAACGGCAGTCCACTGGGGGATGTGGCCGTCAGTTCGTGCTTCCCCTCGGCGAACGAGGGGATGTCGAGGATGAGCCGGCCGTCGGCTTGGTGGGTGTGCACCGGATTGCCGTCGAGCCGCACCTCCAGCTCGGCCAGGTCGGCCCCTTCCTCGGCTGTGATGGCAAGGCGCGGATTGCGGACGTCGGCTCGGCCCAACACATCCTTGCTGCTGAGCCCTTCGAACCGGAGCCGGCTTGATGAGGCCTGTATCGCGAAGGCCCCGACCGCCGCGCAGACCGGGACCAGCACGGAAATGGCTATGACCGTGAATCGCGTTCGGAGTCGTTTTCCGCGCATGTTCACTCTGCCGTTCTCGAAAAAGGGTTCCTTGCGATATGGCATAGCCGCCACGCCGTTCACCGAAGAGGTTCCGGGCGGGTAATCATGCATTCGGCCTATCGTGCCGGGTGTGCACCGCGCTGTTGCCCGAGGCTTGGAGGCGACGGGAAGCATCTCGTTCACTCCGGAGGCATCATGCGTCAAACCCACCGAAGCGGCACCGCCGTCGTCGTCGCATCGGTCATTCTGCTGGCCACGGCCTGTTCGGCAGCTCAATCCCCGCTGGAAGGGGGCCAGGACGGGCCGTCAGTACGGGCGCGCGAGGCCGGGCAAGCAGCGGTTGCCGACCCGGCGACGGTGCAGGCCAACGAGCTCGGTGCGGTCCCGGTGCTGATGTACCACCAGCTGGTGGCCGAGCCCAGGAGTGTGTACGACCGCACGCCGCAGGACTTCCGCGCCGAGTTGGAACGGCTGGCACTGGAGAAATACGTACCTGTCACCGCACGGGAGTTCAGCAGTGGGAAGATTGACATTCCCGCCGGCACTCATCCTGTGGTGCTGACCTTCGACGACTCGACGGTCACCCAGTTCCGTCTGGGTGCGGACGGCCTGCCCGCGTCCGACACCGCGGTGGGCATCCTGCTGGACGTCGCCCGGAAGTACTCCGGATTCCGCCCCGTGGCCACCTTCTTCGTCAACGCCGACCCGTTCAGCGAGCCGGGCGGCCGAAAGTCGTTGGACTGGCTCGTCAAACACGAATTCGAGGTCGGCAACCACACCCTGCGGCACACCGCCCTTGGGACGGTGGACGACGACACCGCCCGGAAGGCCATCGCCGACAACCAGAGGGCGATCACCCAAGCCGTGCCCGGCTTGTCCGTGGTGTCGATGGCACTTCCCAACGGTTCGATGCCCCACTCCCGGCAACTGGCCCTGCACGGAACGGCCGACGGTGTGCGCTACCAGCATCAGGGCGTCTACCTGGTGGGAGCCGACCCCGCTCCTTCCCCCTTCTCGACCGCCTTCGACCCGGGCGCCATCCCGCGGATTCGCTCCCAGGCGGCGACCGGCCCAGAAGCCCAGTTCACCTCGACGGTCTGGCTGGACAAGCTCCGCGACGGGACGGTCAAGCGGTACACCTCGGACGGAGACCCGCAGAAGATCAGCTTCCCCAGGTCCGAGGCGACCCGCCTCGCCCCGGCTCACCAGCAGGCCGCCCGGCCGTACTGAACGGGGAAAACAGGATCCGAACTTCAATGGTCAAAGAGGGCGGCAGGACGAAGACGTCGCCGTTACGGTGCATGGACACAAGCGCAGCTTCAGCGGCTGCGCGAGCCGCCCTCAGGCTGGGAGGCGTCCCGGACACCTGCCTCGAGGCAAGCGAACGCCTGCCTCGGTCCGAGGCGGCCCGCCTCGCCCTACGAACGCGAGCCCCGCGGCCAGTTCGCGGGCGGCTACAAGTCCCAGATGCAGGCCTTCGCTGCAGGAATGGCCACGGATGCCCGCCCTGGCGATCGCCGACCGGATCGGCCGGCCTTACTCGCTGCCGGGCGCTGCGCAAGCGGCTCGCGCAGATCCGACCTGCGTACACGGGCATCGAGCCGGTCAATCGCGTCACCTGCGAACCGGTCAGGTCGCCCAATGCGACCGGTCCACCTCACAGAGGGCCGCACGCTCACCGGCGACTCCTCCGGACCCGGGCCCGACGCGAGCTGCCGGCCAATGACCTGGCCGGACGGGGAGTGAGCCGTCACAGAGTCCACCAGCAATACAGGCCCAAGTCCGCGGCGCGAGCCCGTCTGGCGACGCCGACCAGGGCCTCCAGGGCCACTGCTGCCGCCGCCGTATCGAGTCCGACGACCCCGCCTGCTGCGGACCAAGCCTCGGTCGCGGCCACAAGGTCCTCCCCGGAGGCGGAGACCAGGACATCACACAGCGTGTCCGACACGGTCAAGACGAACGGGCTGTCGACGTCCTCAGAGGACAACCGCTGTCCCACCCTCGGGCGCCGGCTTGCCTCTTCATAACTGCAGCCGGACACACGGCCTCGACCTGGGCTATGGCATCGACCGGATCGATGTCCTTGAGGAAGATCACGTCCAGCGCTGCACGGACCGGTACGCCGGCCTCGATCACGGCAACGGCTGACTCATCATCGGCGGCAGAGAAGTAGTCAGCGTCTGGCATGCCACGGATTCTGACACCGCCACTGACGATCGACCTCTACGGACCTCGACCGTAACCTCGCACAGCCGGGGGTCGGTCGCGGCCGAAGAACAGGTCGGCGTCGCCGGGCTCGAAACGGGCCAGTCCCCGGTGGGGCGGCCCGGGGTCTTCGTCCAAGGCTCAAGGCTCAGGGCTCCGCAGCCCCCACCGCGGCTGCCTGCGACGCCGGAGCCTGCTGAAAAATACCGTTGAAGCGGACGAGGCAGCTGAGAACCTGTCGCCATGACGGACAAGGCAGGCGGCCTCGAAGGTCAGACGGTTCACCCGGGCAAGTACGCACGGGTCGAGAGGGAGAGACGGTTCTTGCTGGCCAATCCGCCCGAGCCGTGCTCGGTCGCCGTCAGCCGTGTGATCACCGACCGGTATCTGCTGGGAACACGACTGAGACTACGGCGTGCCGAATTCTCGGACGGCCGCTACGAGCTCAAGCTCACCCAGAAAGTCCCGGTCCCTCGGCTCGGCGGCGTTCAGGGCCTGATCACGAACACGTACTTGTCGCCGGCCGAGTACGAAGTGCTCGCCTCGCTGCCGGCCGCGCTGCTGTCCAAGGTCCGTTTCAGCGTCCCTCCGTTGGGCGTTGACGTTTTCGAGGGCCGCCTTCAGGGTCTGGTGCTCGCCGAGGCCGAGTTCACCACCGACGAGGAAGCGCAGTCCTTCGTGCCTCCTGCTGAGTGCGTGGTGGAGGTGACCAACGACGCCCGCTTCACCGGTGGGCGCCTCGTCCGGTCCTCCCGCCAGGAGCTGCTCGGATGGTTGGCCGAATACGGCATCCATCCGGCTGGTCCCTAGTGGTTGCGGGTCAGGACGTTGGTGACGGCGCATAGTGGTGGGCAAGAGTCATCTTGCTCCATGCAGCGAAGGGGCGTCCGTGGCGCCGAAGTTGAGGGCCGGGTTGTGTGCGGCGATCCAGACGCCTCGGCCGACGCGCCTGTCGTCCCGCCATCCCTGGCCAGCACAGGTGGGTGCTGCGCACAGTGGGCTTTCGCTGGTGGAGCAGTGGCCCGCACGGCAGTGGCCCGCCCGGCCTTCAGCGCGGTGCGGACAGCCATTGGCTGAGCCATCCGAATGCCGCGGGGTACTCGGCCGACCACGTGTTGTAGTTGTGCCCGCCGCTGGGCAGCACCAGAGTGCGGACCTCCACCGGGGTGTCCCTGGCGGACGCCTGGAACGTCTCGATGTACGACGGCGGGCTGAACCGGTCCTGCCGCGAGGTCGCCAGGAAGAGCCTGACGCGGGCCTTGGTGTGCCGCACCAGGTACGTCGGGCTGTTGAGCCTGCGCACGGCCGGATCCGGCAGGACGGACTCGTCGCCGGTCAGCGGATCGGGGTCGAGGGCGGCGCCCGCCCCGAAGACCTTCGGGAACTGCAGGGGCAGTTTCGCGGCGCAGAACCCGCCGGTCGAGAAACCCATCAGGCCCCAGCCGCGGGGGCCCGGCAACGTGCGGAATTTGTGGCTGACGAGGTCCGGGACGTCGGCCGTCATCCAGGTCGCCACCTTGCGGTTGGGCAGGTCGCTGCAGTCGGTGTCCACGCTGCCCGGGTTGACCACCGGCATCACCAGGATGAAGGGGTGCACCTTGTTCTGCTTGAGCAGATCCGCGAACGCGCCCGGCATACCGCCATGCTCCAGCCAGGATTGCGGCGATCCCGGGACACCGTGCAGCAGCATGATGACCGGGAACCGCTTCTTCGCGTAGGCGGCCTCGTGGTACTGCGGCGGCGTCCACACGAGCACCTCACCGGACAGCGCGGATCGCCGGCCGTGGAAATACGTGTCCAGTACGCCGCCCTTGGTGCTCTTGCTGAACTTCGCCCGGTGGACTGGAGGCCCGGGCATCGCGACCGCGTTGGTGTTCGCGTTGCCGAGCAGGTCGTCCCAGGACGCATACAGGCCGTAGCTGTTGTTGATCCAGGTGGCCACGACGCCGATGGCCGTGAGCTGACACAGGCCGATCATGACGGCGTGCACGAGCCAGCGCAGCGCTCTGGGCCCACGCACCTTCGGCCACAGCGCAATCGCGCCGACCATCATCACAACCGTCGCGACGATGAGTACAGCGAAGAATGACGTGCTGGTCAGGGACACACAACCACCTCCCGCTACCGCCTTGCCCACACCCCCCTGAGCAAGAGGGATCTTCGCGATCAACGGTTCCCTGGAGCAGTATCGGGAGACGCTGGCAGAGGACCTCCGCCCGCCCCGACCCGCCACCCAGCCCGGCATCCGCACCCGGATCCCCCGGCAGGGACCCCTTCGTATCGCTCATGTCGGTGTCGACAGCGAGGTGATGGCCCAGAAAGATGTTCGCGCATGCTGACGTCACCATCGGGGTTTCGGTGTCAAGCTGGATGTGCTCAGTAAAGGAGCACCCCCGATGCCGCCTGGCCAGTCGAAAGTCGAGTTGTACGCCGCGCTGCGGCACGACTCCCGCGATGGCATGTCGAACCGGGCGTTGCAGTGCCAGTACGGAGTCACCTGGAGCACGGTCAACAAGGCCCTGACCTCGGCTTGGCCGCAGCCACGCACGACAACCGCTTCGGCGCGGCCGTCGAAGCTGGATCCGTTCACGCTGCTGATCGACGAGATCCTGCTCTGTGATCTGGACGCGACCAGGAAACAGCGCCACACCGTCACCCCGGATCTACCGCCGTCTGATCGACGAGCACTCCTCGTCCGAGGCGTTGCGTTGACCACTTGAACCCGCGCCGATGAGAGGGCGCAAGCGTCCTGCGAGCAACCGCGCGGTCCGGCCGAGGACTGAGAGTCCGGTGCTTATGCCTTGCTCGCGACCACCATGTAATTCTCGGCCTCAAGATCGAACGTGCTCAGTTCCGTCTGGAGTCCGACCCGGTGCAGCTCGACTTCGAGTTCCTCGTACCGGTAGGGCCAGCAGGACAGCAGTTCCGAGCGGACAAGAACCAACCCGGTCGCATCAACTTGCGCGATCGCAATCTCGATGTGGTGCTCCTCCTCCCAATGCGGCGCAATCTCCCAGCGGTAGACCACGACCGCATCGCGACCGTTCCGGCGGACGAGTCGGTCACTGATCTCCAGCCGGGAACCTCTGGCCCTCACGAGTTCCCAAGTGCGGGATGTGAGTACCAAGCGCCCGCCGGGGCGCAGAAGCCGTGACATCGACTCCAGAGCAGCACCCCTGCCTGTCGCGCCCGCGGCGTGGTGAAGCGAGTTGCCAACGCAGAACACCATGTCGAACGTGTTGTCCTGGAAATGGTCGGGCAACTCTTCCCAGTTCGCCCGTACGGCCCGGACGGATGCCCCGAACTCCTCAGACAACTCCGCGGTCCGACGAACCATCGCCTCGCTGGCGTCAGTCGCGACAACCCGCATGCCACGACCAGCGAGGCCAACCGCCAACTGTCCGGTTCCGCACGAACAGTCGAGGACGTGAGCGTTCGACGGCAGGAGCTTGAGGACGTCGTCGAACGACGCAGCGAACTCGGCTGGAGGCAACTTTGCATCCGAGATGAGCCATTCGTACACCTCGGCAAGCACGTCATAGCCTGTCACAACCACTACCTCCGTCACGCGGCAGACTCACGGTAGGGCGTCAGTCCATCAGCGGAGCAAGCCGGGCACCAATGGTTTTCGCAAGGGCCAGTCGAAGGTCGCGTTGTATGCCGCGCTGTGGCGTGACGCTCGCGAGGGCATGTCGAACCGGGCGCTGGAGCGCAAGCTGGCTCATCTGGATCCGGCCCTCACGGACGTCACCAGGCAACAGGTGATCAACCGTTCGCCCGCTCCGCCGCGCTGCGTTCCACACAAAATTCGTTGCCCTCTGGGTCATGCAGCGTCACCCACCCGGTTCCGTCAGGCCTTCGGTGATCTCCCTGAAGCGTGGCGCCGAGCGAGAGAAAACGCTCGACCTCCTCGTCCCGGGTGCGGTCCTGGGGCTGGAGATCCAGATGTACACGGTTCTTCACCGTCTTGCGGTCGTCGACCCTCACGAACAGCAAGGTGGCGGCAGCCGTCGTGACCATGGCTTCCGGGTCGCCGGGAAAGTCGTCATCAGCCAGCGAGCCGTCCAGGGCCTGAGCCCAAAAGCCCGCAAGAGCGTACGGGTCCGCGGCATCGATGGTGATGTGCCGTATCAGAGAACTCATGCCCCAAGCCGATCATGAATCCCTCCCACCGTCCAGAGGCGGCCGACCTCGAAACCGACCGCCTCACCAGGCCCGCTCCAGCCATGCTCGAGGACACGCCCTGGTCACCCACGAACCACAAGAAGCTGCCTGCGCTCCGCACACCAGGAAGACCGACACCCGGCCGTCGAAAACCCTCACACCGTCATGGGTCAGGCGCTCGCAGGGGTGCCCGCCCTCACCTCGGGCGGGCGCATCATGAAGACGTCGACCGGATCTTCGGCTTCCACGACGAAACCATGACGCTCATACAGCCGCCGGGCAGCGCTGCCCCGCAAGACGTTCAAGCCCACCGTCACACCCTGCGCATCCGCCCGCTGCAATACCGTGCGCAACACCGCAGACCCCAGCCCGCGGCCCTGACAGTGCGGAGCCAGGTAGAAATGCTCCAGCCACAGCCTGCCTTCGGCGGGCCGTACGGTGACACATCCCGCAAATTCACCGCCGAGCATGATGACCGACGTGTGCTGCGGGGAAAAGGAGTCCCGCAACCGCTGCCGCACCCGGTACTCGTCATAGCGCCCCAGGCGCTCCAAATCCGCACGCATCACCGCGGCCCGCAACTCCGCGATCACCTCGACGTCCGCCGCCACCGCACCACGCAGCACCCAGCCCCCGTGGCCCGCCGACGCGGACCCGGCAGACACCGCCATCCCTGAACCCCCGTCCCTCCCCCACACACCACCACCCACGACCGGAGTATCCCAGCCCACCCACCCGCCGGAGACACCCACGCCCGTCAACAGAGGTTCGTTCGCGTGCAGATCGATGCGCTGTCCCGGCCGGTCGGAGGGGCGGATCAGCGCAGCCCGGCGAAGAGATCGTTCTCGGGTACGGCCGCTCCGGTGGCGTCCTGGACACGTACAAAGGTCTCCACGCCCATCAACCCGCCGAACCGCTCCTTGCCCATCTTGAGGAAGAAGATGTTCTCGCCCTGACTGGCGTGCGCGGCCAACGCGTCGAACTTCTGGCCGCTGAACCCGGTCGTGTCCACCCACGTGGTGATCTCGTCGTCGGGGAGGCCGATCTCGGCCATCGCGTCGGCCTCGGCAGAATCCGGCTCCGGCATGTTCTCGCCGAACTCGCGCATGACCTCGCCGAAGCGCTGCATCATCGAGCGGGGCGCGGTTGTCCAGTACACCTTCGGTGCCAGCTCGCTCATCTCCACCGCCGCCATGGTGATGCGGTGGGCCTGGATGTGGTCGGGATGGCCGTAGAAACCGTTCTCGTCATAGGTGACGACCACATCAGGTCGGTAGTGCCGCATGAGTTCCGCAAGGCGGGCCGCGCCTTCCTGCACGGGGGTCTGCCAGAAGGACCCGGGCGCGTCGTTGCTCGGCCAGCCCATCATCCCGGAGTCGGCATAGCCCAGCATCTCCAGATCGCTGACCTTCAGCACATCACAGCTCGCCTCGAGTTCTTGACGACGCATCAAAGCGACTGCCGCCGGATCGTGCCCGGGCTCGCCCGGCTTGACACCTCCCGGTCCGTCACCGCAACTGCCGTCGGTACACGTCACCAGAACCGTGCGGATGCCTTCCGCGGCATACCGGGCAAGGACCCCTCCGGTTCCGGTGGCTTCGTCGTCGGGGTGGGCGTGCACTGCCATCAGTGTCAAGGGCCGGTCAGTCATGAAAAAGTCCTCCATCAGAAATATGTCTTGCTTCACATAGCGCGGCAGCCGTGCCGCGATCTTGAGGCCCGGATCCTGCGGGGACGGACGATCTTGCGTCCTCCATGCCCCTACGGCGCCGACCCCTCGGCCGATGCAACCGTGCCGGCCGACCGGCTGTTCCCGCCGCGGGCGCTCTGCATTCCCGACGTCGGCGTCCCACGCGAACGAGTCACCGGCGCGAGCCCGTGCCTGTCCCCGCCAGGTACAGCCACACTGGCGGCGGCACCTTACTGGCTCCACGAGGCCAATGACAGTCGTAGAGAAAGAGGGTCATTTCCGGCTTGGTCGCGAAGGTGGTGTCCTCGCGGAGACCCGCCGCTCGGCAGCGGCCCGACCCGCCAGCCCCTGAGCGCGAGAGGTACGACTCCCGTTCCGCCGCCGTATCCGCAATTCGCCCGCTGGAGCAGCTCTCCACCTCCCGGCGCACTCACTCCTGCGTCGGCGACGGCCACTCCGGACGCTGCAGATCCCTGGTCGGCACCTGAGCGCATCAACGGAAGCCACCGGTCCTGGCGTGCCCAGGTCACTCTTGGTAACCCCGGCTGTCAGAACATTCGGAATGCCTCCTGAATCATGGTGATTCATGCTCTCGGCGTTCTTGTGCAGGGCGGAACCCCCAACGCCTGCAGGCCGCGACCAGGAGTTCCCCGAACGGACAACCTCGGCCCCAGCAACACCATCCGACTATGACCGACCGGACCCACCCCGAATCGCGGCCGAGCCTGCCATGATCCAGCTGTGCCCGAATACTCCTGGCCCGACTGGGGGAGCGACAAGGACTACGAAACCCGCGTCGTAGCCGCCTGGCCCGACACCGTTCACAACCTCCCCGTAGGCACCGCGGTCACCGGCGAGGTCGTCGGCCGCCGGCCATTCGGCGTCTTTCTCGCCATCGACCACCGCCCCGAAGCCATCGGCCTGGCCGAGATCACCGCCATGCCCCGGTGCATGGAACTTCCGCGCGTTGGAGAGCCCGTCGCCGGACTCGTCCTGTGGCATGCCGACCACAACCACCAGGTCAAGATCAAGCTCACCGAGTGGGACGAACACGCAGATCTGCTGACTTCATTCGCCGACATGATTGGCCAGACTGTCGGTGGCCAGGTCACCAAGCCGGCGCCGATCGGCGCCTTCGTCCGAGTCGCGGACTGCGTCGAAGGACTCATCCGACCAGAAGAACTCCCTGAGACGCCTGTTGTGGAAGGGCAGGAGTTGATGGTCGTGATTCTCGGCGTCGACCTGGAGCGGTATCGGATCCTCCTGGCCGCACCGAACGGACGTTGAGGGGAGGCGTCACATGGACCAGTCGCATCTCGACTTGAGTTCCTGGAGCATCGAGAGCCTGGAGACCCACATGGCCAGGCTTCAGCATGGGCAGGAGCTGGAGCGCATACGCACGGTTGCGCAGTCCCATGTATATCGGTCTGTGGAGTCGCGCGATGCCCGCCTTCGCTGGGCGAAGCTGTCCCTGGCGGCGAACAGGCGGTTTCACGGCGTCGGCCTGTGGGAGCAAGCCCGTATGCGCCGTCAGGAATTCGCCCTTCGGACCTGGGTCATTGAACGCCTCGGCGCCGACGCCGACCCGGACTGGAACCCCGAATCTCTGGCCAACGACACCCTCGCCGCACTCTCGCTCGAGCCGCGCCGGGCGAAGTCGCTCGCGGCTGGCTGGCGAGACCTCCCGATCGAGCAGATCGGCGATCTGCGCCGTCACAAGAACCTCACCGCTCACATCGACCGGCTGATGCCCAACCTTCCGCCCGGACAGATCAAAGATCAACTCGCAAGCTGGGTGTCCGTGCGCCAGCACTTGCCCTGAAACCGGCGCTGTCGGGCAGGCCAGCGGCGTATCGAGGCGCGTCCGGTGTGCTCCGGTCTTCGACCCGCGCCCGGGTACGGCCGGCCCCCACTCGGACGCTTCGCGGGGCGGTCAGCGCACCCAGGTGTCGGTGAGGGACTGGACGGAGGAGCCGTCGAGGTCGGCGAGGGAGGTGGCGACGAAGTCGCGGGCCCACTGCGAGGTCTGGATGCGGAAGGGCGGGCGCGCGGCGGTCAGGGCGTCGACGATCGGGGCGGCCGCCTCGTCGGGGGTCTGGGCGTTGCCGAACGACTGCCGGGTGCGGCTGATGTAGGCCTCGAGCGCCGGGGCGTAGGGCCCCGCGGCGGCGAGCAGTGTCGGGACGTCCAGGCCGAGATTGGCGACGAACTCGCTCGCCACCGCGCCCGGCTCGACCACGGTGACGTCGACACCGACGGTGGCGGCGACCGGCGCGAGGGACTGCATGAAGCCCTCGACGGCGAACTTGGCCGCGCAGTACGCCTCGTTGAAGGGCTGGCCGACGGCGCCGCCGACGCTGGTGACGGTGATCACCCGGCCCTTCGACGCACGCAGGTGCGGCAGGGCGGCCCGGGTCACCGCCACCACGCCGAAGAAGTTGACCTCCATGGCCGCGCGGACGTCGTCGACGCTGCTCTGCTCGATGGTGCCGACCTGGGCGGCGCCGGCGTTGTTGACCAACGCGTCCAGGCGGCCGTGCTCGGCGACGACCTCGTCCAGGCAGGCGGTACTGCCCTCGGGGTCGGTCACATCCAGGCGCTTGACCTGGATCCGGTCCGCGACACCGGCCTCGTCGGCGGCCTTGAGCAGGGCCTCGGCCTTGCCGGTGTCGCGCATGGTCGCAATGGTCTGCCAGCCCGCCCTGGCGGTGCCGATGGCGGCGGCCAGGCCGATACCGGAGGACGTACCCGTGATCAGAACTGTCTTCGGGGAGGTCATGAGGGTCTTCCTTGCCTGGGGAACACAACGGGCCGACACCCGTAACCGGGGAGTTCCCCAGTTATCCGCAACGGTAAGCGGGGAACTCCCCGGTTGTCCAGCTAGACTGGTCTTCCGAGGAAGGGAGCAGCCTTGACCAGCAAGCCGAGCGTGTTGCGCGCCGATGCCCGCCGCAACCGGGAGCGCATCCTCGAAGCGGCTGTGCGCGCCTTCTCCGAGAAGGGCCCGGACGTCGCGATCGACACCATCGCCAAGGCCGCGGGCGTCGGCTCGGCCACCCTCTACCGCCACTTCCCCACCCGCGAGGCGCTCGTCGAGGCGACCTACCGCAACGAGCTGGCCCGTGTCTGCGACAGCGCCGTGAAGCTGCTCGCCGACAACCCGCCCGACCGGGCGATCCGCCTGTGGATGGACAGCTTCATCGACTACCTGGCCGCCAAGCAGGGCATGGCGGACGCCCTGCGGGCCGCGGTCGCATCCGGTGCGGACCCCTTCGCCGAGACCCTCGACAAGCTCGGCACCGCGCTCGGCACCCTGCTGCACGCAGGCGCCGACGCCGGTCTCCTGCGCCCGGACATCGACCCCTTCGATGTCGGCTTCAGCCTGGCCGGCGTCGCACTGATCACCAGCGCTCCCGACCAACGCGAACGGGCCGACCGCCTTCTCGACCTCCTCCTCGACGGCCTCCGCTACGGAGCGGAAGGACCGGCATCCGGCTCATGACGCGGCATCGGCCGCATCCACCTCCCGCAGCAGTACGCACCATCTTCAACACCCGCGCTGGACAGGCGTCCCGGGTCCGCGATCCACACGATCTCCTCGGCGCGCCCACCGACGGCCCGGCCATGAACGCCACCCGCAGCCGCCCGGGTGGTTGGCGGCGCCCGCCCCGAAGACGTGTTTTCCGGCGGGGCGCCGGCAGGCGTCTTGTTCAGGCGTTGTAGCCACCATGGGCGTCCAGCACCGCGCCCGTGACGTAAGACGCGGCGGGGCTCGCCAGAAAGGCGATCGCCGCGGCGATTTCTTCGGGGTGACCCATGCGTTGCAGGGACAGCGAGCCGACCAGGGCCTTGAGGGTCTCGGGGCCCGGCCCTTCCATACCGCCCTCCATCAGCCCGGCCTCCACGACGTTGGCCGTGATCTCCCGGGGCCCGAGGTCCCGTGCGACCCCCATGGTGTACCTCTCGATCCCTGACTTGGTCGCCGAGTAGTCGGCAAGGCCCGGAGCACCGACCCGGGAACCCAGCCCGGAACTCACCGTGATGATGCGTCCGCCCGCACGCAGCACTCGGGAGGCGGCCCGGATCACGGCGATCACACCGAGGTAGTTGGTGGCGTGCATCCGGTCCAGTGCAGCGGTGTCGACGTCCGGGTCGTCCACCGTGCGGCCCTGCTCCACCGAGATCGCCGCGTTGTTGACGAGGATGTCCAGGCCGCCGAAGTGTGCGACCACGTCGTCGATCAGCGCCGGCGCCTGCGTCATGTCCGCCTGGTCGGACTTGAGGGCAACGGCCTTCGCTCCCTTGCGGTGCACATCGTCGACGACGGCCTGCGCCTGCTTCTCGGAGCTGACATAGGTGAAGGCGACGTCGGCACCCTGCTCGGCCAGCAGTCGTACGGTCGCGGCCCCCAGTCCGCGCGACCCCCCGGTGACCAGTGCGGCCTTGCCCAGGAGTGACTTGCTCATTCTTCTCACCTCGTCGATTGACCCTTCCCAACAGTCGCAACACTAATTGTTACGACAGTCTGTCGCAACCTTCACTGTTACGACTACGCTGTCGTAACATAAAGCGTTGCGGCCGAGAGGAGGGGTTCATGAGCGCCAACAGCAGGTTGACCATTGCCGCCCACGCGCTGGCCTGGATCGGTCTCTACCAGCGCCAGGGCCATGAGGTCGCCACCTCCGAGCAGATCGCGACCAGCGCGAACACCAACCCTGTGGTGATCAGGCGGCTGCTCGGCGAGCTGCGCAGGGCTGGGCTCGTGGAGTCCCGGCGGGGCGTGGGCGCGGGCTGGTCGCTGGCGCGCGAGCTGGGGTCGATGACGCTGCTCGACGTGTACGAGGCAGTGGAACCCGGCCCGCTGTTCGCGATGCACCGCACCACCCCGGACCAGGACTGCGTGGTGGGTTACGGCATCCAGCCGGCGATGCAGGGCATCTACGAGGACATCGAGAAGACCCTGAGACACGAGCTGTCCCGCGTCACGCTCGAAACCGTGCTCCGGGACGTACTCGCGGCACCTCGCTAGCCTTCCCGGTACGCCGTGACATCAGCATGCAGCTGGTGTCGGCTCCGGACACACCTGCTGGCGGCACCTGGAGCGGTGGCAGCAGGCTCGGGTGTTCGGCCAACGACATCCCATCCTGCTCGCCGAGTTGAACGCGGTTGGCGAACTCGACGCAGACCTGCGGTGTCACCAGCCGGCCGTATCTCCGGGCTGGAAGCGGTCCCGGCGTCCGGCCGGCCGTCGCGTCAACCTCCGCTACGAGCGCTGCCGGAGCACTTCCCTGCCTGAATCAGGCTGCAAAACCGATGTTCGAGACGTACTCGTACTGCCCCCACTCACTGCCCAGGTCGACCACGGCATCGCTGAGCCAGGCATCGTCCAAGGCCGCGTCATCGTCCGCGGCCCAGGCCTCGACAATGCGGTCCCAGTGCCGCACATTGAGGGTCCTGAAGCCGAGCTCACGCTGACGCGGCCGCGGGACCTGGGACTGATTGAGCGGGTGGAACTCGACCCGTGTGCCGCGCCCTTCCCTGTTGAGACGGTTGAGCAGGTAGCGGGCCACGTTGTGGCGGCGCACCGTGTAATACACGGACTCAACGCGCTCCAGGTTCTTCCTCGACGGATTCCGCCTGCCGTCCAGCCAGGCCTTGAGGGTACGGTCGGTGACGGTGAGGCCGGCCTCGCGGGCCGCTGCGCGGGCGTGGTCGGTACGGGTGAGGTAGTGCAACCGGGCCAAGAGGCCGCGCCGCTGGGTGATCGGCGTGGAGATGAAGTTGGCGAGCGAGTCGAGCTGTCGGGCCACGGCTTGATGTCCCTTGACACCGCGTGCGCCGAATTTGCCGAAATCGATATTCCTCTCCGGCATTCTCAACCCCTCGCACTTCTGGTGTTTTGTGAACACTCACAAGCGTCCACTCCAACGCAACGCGATACTACAGGAATTCGGCCCTCGGATTGTCGCTGCCGCGCGTTCGGCCGGAGACCCGGCAGCGTGCCACCTGCGGCGCCATCTCGTTCGAGTTCCTGTCATGCGTCGCCAAACCCCACGCCGGATTGCGAGCGCCAGGGTCGTGAGTGGGTATCGATGCACAGATCCCGTATGTACCGGTCGAAATGTGTCCCGTCCGCGCCGTGTGCCTGCTTGTGGCGGCCAAAGCCTGCCCGGATGAAGCTCAGTGCCCTCCGTCATGGCCAGGCGACTGGCAGGCAGCTGTGGCGAGCCCGCGCGAGAAACCGTTTGGCGGACCACGGCGGCCCCTGCTACTTTCGCGGCGGCCGTGCGAGAGAACGAGGAGGTGGTACCCGTGAACGAATCGACATGGGTGCTCTCCTTGGGGGTCACGGTCGGGCGATAGGTCGTCCGGGAGCACCGTTCAACAGTGCTCCGAAAGGCAACGACCATGGCCCTTCACTTCACTTCCGAACAGCGCCTCGACGACCGGGTCCGGGAACGCGCATTCACCCTCGGTGAGATCCTCGGCATCCTCTGGACACCTGCTTCCGCATCCGCACCGACGCCGCTGATCCTGCTCGGCCACCCCGGCGGGCAGCACAGGATGTACCCCCGGCTCGCGGCACGGGCCCGGCAGTGCGCGGCGGATGGCTTCGCCGCGGCCACCATCGAGCTCCCCGGGAGCGGTGACCGACCCCGTTGGGCCGCCGCCGACCAGGCCCGCGCCGACGTGCGCCGCGCTGTGGAAGCCGGCGAGCCGGTCAGCCACGAGATCATTGACGCCCTCATCCTCCCCCTCGTCGACAGGGCGGTCCCGGAATGGCAGGCCACCCTGGACGCCCTCCTGTCGCTCCCCGAAATCGGCGGCCCGGTCGGATACTCGGGGGGAGTGATCTCCATCGGGGTTCGCCTTGCGGTGATTGAGCCGCGGATCGTGGCCGCCGGTCTCTTCGCCGGGAGTTTCGTGCCGCGCGCCACGTTCGAGGAGGCCCGTCAGGTCACCATTCCGCTGCATGTACTGCTGCAGTGGGACGACGAAGGGAACGACCGGCAGGCGGCCCTGGACCTGTTCGACGCCTTCGGCTCCAAGGAGAAGTCCCTGCACGCCAACATGGGCGGGCACACGGGCGTCCCACAGTTTGCGGGCGACGCCGCGGCCCAGTTCTTCGTCCGGCACCTGAAGTGAGACAGGGCCGCCAGGCCATCAGAAGCCGGTAAGCGTGGTGGGCCAGGATGCCGCTCGGCGAGGGCAGGTCCTGGATCGTTTCGCGGGCCTCTGCCAACTCGGCAGGGGCCCGCCCTGCCCGAAGCCATGAAATTCCGCGATGGCCGACGCGGCGATCGCGACGGCGCATCAACGAGTGCCTGCGTCTGCTCAATCTCGCCTGCGCGGGGCCCGGGTGGCGAGCAGTTCCTGCAGGAGATCCACGATGCGACCGGGCTGACCTACGCACGGGGAGTGACCTGTCTGCCACTCGCGTACGTGGGTGCAACGCGAGGCCATCTTCCGTTGCAGGACCGGGTCGATGGCCCGGTTCTGTCACCAGGGCGAAGTGCTCGGGCCGGTGATACAAGCCGTGAACCAGCACCAAGGCGGCCGATCCACCCGCTTCCTCAGGTCGGTGGCAGGTCAGCGATATTAGCTCTGGATCACGGCCACCATCACCCGTGCTTCTCCAGCACGCGCCGCGCTGCCAGCTGCACTGGTCGCTCTGACCTCATTCGGCGGAGCACTGCTGTGGCAAAGTGCCGTTGCCAAGGAGGGAGATGGCGCAGTGGAGCCTCACGGCACGAATGAGTTGCGGAGCCGCCCCAGGCAGACGCTGCCGTAGGCAAGTTGACCAGGACAAGGTGAAGACCGGCGCGCATCTCGTAGGGGCGGGGAAGCCCCTGGAGGCAACCCACCTTCTGAAACGAGCAGTCGCGCCAGAGATAGGCGGTTGCTGTGCGGAACAATCTGCTCCCGCTGTCCGTACTATCTCTACACGCCAGCCCTGTGCTGCGGTGCAGCTCATGTCGTCGCGCAGCACACGGGGGCCACTCCCCTGGGCTCGCTGCGGCCGCCGCAGGCCTGTTTCGGCCGCAACCTCAAGGAAAGGCCGGCATCATGTCCGAGAACACGACCGCTTCCACGGAACTGACCTCGCAATACGCGGCACAGGTCACCAGCGACCTCGAGCGCAACCTAAAAGAGCAGGAACGCGTCAGCGGAGAACTTGCCGCGCTGCAGGAGCAGTTGACCACCTTGCAGCACGACCACACCGTGCTTATGAACATGCAGCAGGCACTCGGCATCACTCTCCACCCCGACAAGCCGGCCTCCGCGCCCGAACAGGCCGCCGTCCCCGCTCCCCGCAAAAAAGCCGCCACGCGGTCGAGCGGCACCGCCCGCGCCACGAAATCCAGCGCGGCGCCCAGCCGGTCACGAACGCGAAAGTCGGCCGGCAAGGCCCCGGTCGCGGCTACGACAACGACACAGCCCTCGCTGGTCGACCTGATCCGCCAACACCTCACCGAGCAGAGCGAACCACGCTCCACGGCCGAGGTCGCCGCCGCCCTCGACCAGGCCCACCCCGACCGCGGCATCAAGAACACCGTGGTGCGCACCACCCTCGAAAACCTCGTCGCCAAGGGCAAGGCCCAGCGCACCAAGCAGGGCAACTCCGTCTACTACATCGCCCCCGACACCCGCCGGTCCACGCCGTCCTCCCCGACCGAATCGCAGCAGCAGGAAGAGGCCCAACCTGAAGCGCAGTAACTGGGCCATGGCCGGCAGCGCGAACAGGTGCCCGCCAGCGGCGGAATCAGCAACCTGACCGCTTAGCTCGCCGTCAGCGCGGTGACCAGTTCGTCCAGTCCGCCGCACCGCAAGTCGAACACGTCGGAACTCGTCGGCGGGTCCCCGACCGGTCGGTGAACGTACGCCGTCCGCATCCCCGCAGCCTGAGCCCCGCGAAGGTCCCAGGCGTGGGCGGCCACCATGAGCATGCGTTCTGGTGGGCATCCGGCGGTGTCGATGGCGAGCTGGTAAATCTCCGGCGCCGGCTTGTAAGCCAGGACGGCTTCGCTGGACAGGGCTTGGTGCCAGCGCAGCCCGGCATGTGCGTTGAGGCGCAGCAGCGCGGTCCGGCCGGCGTTGGAGAGCCCGAGCACGGGGAATTGCTTCGCCAGCCGTTCGAGTCCGGCGACAGTGTCCTCCCAGGGAGGCAGGCGCTGTCCCGCTGTGGCCAGCCGGGCGATGGCCGTCGGGTCGGCGAGTCCGGCATGGTCGGCCACCCGTTGAGCTGCCTCCGCGTCGATGATCTCGGTGTTGGCGTACGCACGATGCCCTTGTGCGATGCGTTGCTGCTCAAGCTCTACATGCTGCTGCCACCAGGTGAGCATCTGGTCGACAGCCGCGTCGTCGGACGCAGGCGAGGCCTCGCGGATTGCTGCGCGAAGCCCGCTGGGTTCGTCGACCATTGTTCCAAGGACGTCAAAGACGATTACCTCGATGTCGCAGATCTCGGGCATCCGGTCTCCTGTTCGTGCCGGTGTCAACAGCAGGTGACGACCTTGCCCGAGATGTCGTCACCGGTCAAGACGGTGACGTAAAGAGTCCGGTTCTCCAATTTTCCGCTCTCCACCGCCGACACCGCGCTGAACGATTTCGGCGGCTGCGCCGTCTCAGAAACGGGTGACACGCGCCGACGGGCCGGCCCCCGACGCATACGAGGTGACCGCTATGCCCCGATCTCCGTACCGCCGCCACCGTCCCCGCACGCCCCGGGCCGGCGGCACGTGGCTCGCCATCGTTCCGGCGCTGCTGGCCCTCCTGACCGTGGGAGTCACCGGCTGCTCGAAGCCCGACGTCCGCAGCGGCGCACCCCCGCTGAAGCTGTGCGGGGTCACCTTCTGGAGCGGCGCCGAGGGCATCGGCACAACCCGGCTGAGCACCGCCACCCGCGGGATGCCGTCCGCTCCGGCCGGCGACCGGCTCCCCGCCACGACCGCCCGGGAAGCGGTCGGTGCGCCGCCCCGCGTCGTCTCCGTCTCCTCCGACTGCTCGCACGGCCTTACGATCGTCGTCTCCCCGGCTTCCTCGGTGCGCGTCCGCAAGGCGGCGAAGGACGGCGACGGCCGCATCGTCGCCCTCTCTCTCGTCCCGGCGCGGCCCCGTACGCCTGCCAAGGTGCACATCTACGCCTACGACGGCACCCGCCCGATCGGCCAAGTCCTGACAACGGTGGGCTGATACAGGCCGGGGTTGGCGACTGGGCCGACATGGCGGATCCTCGTACGCCACGCCGTGCGTGACCGCGACGCCCTTCCCACCACCGCGGTGATCTCCCGTTGACCGCACAATGGGTCGTGTGGTCCACGTTCCGATCGGTCGTCATCTGCTCCGCGCCAGGGATCTCGCGGACGCCCGCTACAACGAGCCGCTCACCGTCGCCGACATGGCGGCGGCCGCCGCGCTGTCGCCCGCGCACTTCAGCCGGTGTTTCAAGGCCGCGTTCGGCGAGTCGCCGCACCAGTATCTGCTGACCCGCCGTCTCGAGCGGGCCGCCGCCCTGCTGCTTGCGACCGACTGGACGGTGGCCGCGATCGGTGTCGCCGTCGGCGCGCAGAGCATCGGCTCGTTCACGACGAGTTTCCGGCGGATGTACGGGACGACCCCGCAGGCCTATCGGGCGGCTCATCCGCCCGCCGCACGGCATGTGCGTATCCCGCGCTGTGTGGCGATGGCCTATGGACGGCCGCAGCACCGCACGTTTCGAGAAGACACGACATCGCCGGCTGCCTAGCGTCGTTCCCAGGCAAGCGACCAAGGAGCGGCCATGACCACGATCAAGATCGCCAATGCTCAGTTCTGGGTGCACGACCAGGACGAGGCGCTGGACTTCTACACCACCAAGCTGGGCTGGGAGGTCAGGGCGGACGTGACGATGGAGGCGTGGAGGTTCCGCTGGTTGTGTGTCGGCCCGGCCGGCGGGGACGGCCCGGCGCTGGTGCTGATGCCCGTACCGGGGCAGCCGATGCTGGATGAGGCGAGCGGTGCCCAGCTGTCCGATCTGGTGGCCAAGGGCGCGGGCGGCACGCTGTTTCTGGAGACCGACGACTGCAAGGCCGCGTATGACGAGCTGTCGGCCCGAGGGGTCGAGTTCAACGATCCGCCGACGGTGCAGCCGTACGGAATCGACACGTCCTTCCGCGACCCTTCGGGCAACAACATCCGGCTCACGCAGGTACTGGAATTCGATCCGGATCGGCACTGAGCCTTTTCCAACTTGTCGCGGTAGCTGGGCACTTGGGCTGACACACCCGGATCACCGGCCTTGTCCAGGCCGTCCTCGCCCTGCACCTGGCAGGCTCAGACTGAGGGTGGAGAGTTCAGTGATCCCGTTCCGGCCTCAGCTTGGGCGACTACCGGTGGCATGGGCATACGCCTCGCGGATGGAGGTCGGTACATGGCCGCTGTGCCCCCAGTTGAGGGAGTAGCCGTGCTCGGCGGCCCAGGCGCGGATGACGTCGATGTCTGGGTCGGGGCCCAGGCTGAGCGTGCCGCGGACGGTGTAGGCGGGCAATGGCGCACGCATCGCACTGTTTTTGGGCAGGCACAACCCGAAGTGGTGCTCGAGCACGGCGAGCGTGAGAGGGCTGCCGTTCAGGGCTGAGTCCGCCGGCGCAGCTTGGTGACCAGTCCCGTCAGGTGTCAGAACGCCGCCTGCAACGAGCGCCGACAGCAGATGGTCCGGATTCCGGCCCCAGCGATGCGCTTCCTCCCCGATTCCAAAGCCGCAGACCGTGCGACCATCATGCAGGTAGTTGAACTGCGCGGGCGGGTGATCCGTCATCGCCACATACTGGACGACTTCGACACCATCGCGTGATGCTCTGACGGCCAGGTCGTCTCGCCCGGGGTCGGCCAGGTGCAGTACCGCGTACGACCAGACACCACATGCCCCCACCCGTACCACGTCGTTGTCAGTGGTCTCCGAGCGATGGAGGAGATGGGTGACATCGGGGCCGGTCAGCTCCACGGCGGCACCGGGCGTGCCCCCCATCCGCACCGCCAGGTTTTCCGGGCTGATATGCCGGGCGAACACCACGCTGTCCAGCCCTTCGTCCCGGTCGGCCAGCCATCTGATTCCCTCACACACAGGCACCCCCGACGCACAGCGAAGACCGACGCCGGACAGCGTATCCAGGGCCGCTGACAACCGCGGGCCGTGGTATCGCGCCGCCCAGCTACAGAAGACCCGCCTCGGCACTCGTGAAGTGGGAAAACGCTCACTGACCACACCCACAGCGGACGCTGCCGCCAGGAGGGTGCACCCCGGCTGTAGGCCGGGGACATCAGGGACACGATGAGGGGTACCCCTCAAACGGAGGTCCATGATGTTCGAGGCAGGCGACATTCGTGAATGGCGTGGTCACGGCGTGGTCGACCCCCGCGGTCACAAGATCGGCACCCTGGAGGCCGTCTACGTCGACACCGCGACCGACCAGCCCTTCTTCGCGACGGTGACCGTGGGTCTTCCCACCCGTCGGCGCCTGGTCTTCGTGCCGCTGTGCGGTGCGACCGTCGGGCCGGGCTATCTCAGGATCGCTCACCCCAAGGACGTGGTGAAGAAGGCTCCCGCGATCGACACCGACGGTGAGTTGCCTGCCGAGGACGAGCCGGGGATCTTCGCGCACTACGAACTCGACTACTCCCCGGGAGCAGGCGGTGAACGCCGTCTGGCCCGTCGCTGAACCACAACGCCGAGAAGGCGAAGACGCCACTGGAGCGCCGATGAGTCTCTTTCTGTTCCTCATCCTCCTGGCCCTCGTTCTGGGCATCATCGGATTCGCCGCGCACGGTCTGTTCTACCTGCTGATCATCGGCGCCGTCGTGCTGCTCGCCGACCTCACGTACGGCGCTGTGCGCTTCCGCCGTGGCGGCAGGAAGCACCGCCTGGCGCGCTGACCGCGACAACAGCGGCAGGCGACGGCCGCCTGGTCACATGTCATCCAGGCGGCGGACGTCCTCCTCGTCCCAGGTCCGCGTGTCGCGCGGCTGGGTGTAGGGCTCGGCCTCGGGCGGAAGTCCGCCGGCGATGGCCCGCTGCCGCACGCTCTCGGCGTCGAACTCCAGGCCCAGCAGGATCGCGAGGTTGCTGATCCACAGCCAGACGAGGAAGACGATGACGCCGGCCATGGTGCCGTAGGTCTTGTTGTACGAGGCGAAGTTGGCGACGTAGAACGCAAACCCGGCGGAGGCGGCCAGCCAGATCGCCAAGGCCAGCAGGCTGCCTGGCGTGATCCACCGGAAGCCTTTCACCTTGGCGTTCGGGGTGGCCCAGTACAGGATCGCGATCATGATGGTGACCAGCAGCACCAGAACGGGCCACTTGGCGATCGACCACACCGTCAGCGCGGTGTCCCCGATCCCGAGCGCCTGCCCGGTCTGGCGGGCCAGCGCACCGGTGAAGACCACGATCAGCGCGCTCATCACCGCCAGCACCATGAGCACCACGGTCACACCGATCCGCACCGGCAGGACCTTCCACACCGGCCGGCCCTCCGGCATGTCGTAGACGGCATTCGCCGCACGAATGAAGGCAGCCACGTACCCGGATGCCGACCAGACCGCCAGCACGATGCCGACCAGGGCCATCACCGAGCCGGTCCCGGAGTTGTTCTGCAGCTGTTCGACGGCCCGCGTGATGATGTCGCGTGCCGAGCCGGGGGTCAGCTGCCTGATGTTGGTCAGCACCTTGTCGGTGGCCGACCTGCCGGTGATGCCCAGCAGGGAGACCAGCACCAGGAGGGCCGGGAACAAGGACAGCACGCCGTAGTAGGTCAGCGCCGCGGCCCGGTCCGCCAGTTCGTCGTCCTTGAACTCTTTCAGGCTGCCTTTGAATACGGCGGCCCAGGCGCCCTTCGGCAGCTTCGCCGGCGTGTCCGGAGCGGCCTCTTCGACCTCCCGGTCCGGTCCTGCCTCCTCGGGTGACGGCATCGGCGCCCGGGAAGCCGGAGCCTCGTCGGGACCGTCCTGGTGTTTCCGGCCTGGAAGATGCAGTTTGGTCATACCCGCCGGGTATCCCCACTGCGCACGCTCAAGCCGACCAGTGCGTGTCGCGGACCGGGATCATGCAGGACGTCAGCCGTGACCGGTCGGTCAGCTCGCGGGCCTGTCCTTCCCGGCTCGTGGCTTGGGTCCGTCGGGTGGGTCCAGGGTGAATACGGTGATCCACTCGGCGTCCGCGGCGTGGTAGCCGAGGCCGGTCAGGGTCTCGGCGGCGGCGCGCATGTGCCCGGCGCCGTAGACGACGGCGATGGTGAACGGTCCGGTCCGTCCCGCGTAACCCCGGTCGAAGTCGGTCAGGGCCTTGGCCAGCAACCGGTCGCGGCGCCGGAGGACCAGGTCGTCCAGGCCCGGCCAGAAGTCCGCCACGGCCTGCTCGCTCTCGCTCATCAGGTCCTCCACCGCGAGGTGCCGGGCGAGCCAGTGACGCGTCCCCAGCAGCCGCATGCCTGCCGTCACGGCCGGCACGACCGTGGCCACCATCGCGCGTTCCTTCAGGGGCAGCCGACGGAACCCTTCCTGGAATTGCGCACCGCTCATGTCGGGGCACACCACGGGCAGCCCGAGCGCTTCGAAGTCGATGTCCTGCACGACCAGTCCCAGGCGTTCATGACCGTCCAGCCGCTTGTACGACGCGACCAGGGCGTCGGCGCCCGGCGAGCCCTCCCCGACTCCCTCGGCGACCACCAGGTCGCAGCCGCGGCGCAACCGTGCCGCCACTTCCCGGTAGAAGGCGGCCTCCCCGAGGTGAACCATGGGAAAGAGCACAAAGGTCAGCCCCGTCCCTGGCCGCGTGAACCTGATGACGGCCGATCGCACCCCGGCCAGGCCGGTCACCTCGATGAACTGCACGTCCGCCCCCTTTGCGCCCGCCTCTCGCCCACTACCACGCCGGGAGCCGCCTCTGGGGTTGCCGACAGCTCACTGCTGCGGGCGGCCGGGGCGCCGCAGAGAAGCCGCTACCTCCGCTCGCCAGGCGTTCCCGACGGTCGGGCTGCCGCGGCGTGTCCCTCTTGCGTCGAGGCTTCCGCGGTGGACGAAGTGATCACCTCGGAGCGTCGGCCGCCCCGGTCCAGGAGGCCGCCGGTGAAGGCGAGGCCGAGGCCCGCCACCGCGAGGGCGGCGCCGACGAGGTTGGGGGAAGCCCAGCCCCAGCCTGCGGAGATGGCCAGTCCGCCGAGCCAGGCGCCGCCCGCGTTGGCCAGGTTGAAGGCGGAGTGGTTGGAGGCCGCGGCCATCGTCGGCGCGTTCTTCGCCTTGGCCATGAGGAGCATCTGGACGGGCGTGGTGACAAAGGCGCCCATCGCGCCGATGAAGGTGATCGTCACCAGGGCCGGGACGGTGCTGTGGACCGTGAAGTAGAAGGTCACCAGTGCTGCGGCGAGCAGGGCGAGGCCCCCGTACAGGGTCGGGCGCAGGGCACGGTCGGTGAGGGGGCCCGCGATCAGCGTGCCGAGCGTCATGCCGACGCCGTACAGGGCGAGGACCAGGGTGGTCGAGGAGTCGGAGATGCCCGTGAGGTGCGTCAGCATCGGCACCAGGTAGCTGTAGACGGCGAAGAATCCGCCGAATCCCACCACGGCGGTGGCCAGGCCGATCGCGACCTGCCTGTTGCCCATGGCCCGCAGTTCGTGCCGGACGCCGGACTGGCTGCCTCGGGGCTGGTGGGGGACGAAGAGGGCCAGTGCGGCGAGGGCGACGAGGCCGATGACGGCGACGGCACCGTAGGCGGACCGCCAGCCGAGCTGCTGACCGAGAGCGGTGCCGGCGGGCACGCCGACGATGTTCGCGACGGTCAGTCCGAGGAACATCCTGGACACGGCGCGGGCGGCTCGCTCGGGGGCGACCAGCCGGGAGGCGACGACCGCGCCGACGCCGAACAGGGCTCCGTGCGGCAGGCCGGCCAGGAATCGCGCGGCGAACAGCAGACCGAAGTCGGGGGCGAGCGCGGACGCGATGTTGCCGACCACGAACAGCCCCGACAGGAGCAGGAGGAGCCGTTTGTGCGGTATGCGCGCACCGATGCCGGTCAGTACGGGGGCACCGACGACGACACCGAGCGCATACGCCGACACGAGGTTGCCGGCGTGGGGCACCGACACACCGACGCCGTCGGCGATCTGGGGCAGCAGCCCCATCGTGGCGAATTCGGTGGTGCCGATGCCGAAGGCGACGACAGCCAGGGCCAGCAGAGCCAGAGGCATGGTGCGGGTGGACCTTTCAACGCAAGCGGTGCAGGACAAGGGAGCGGAGAACCGCCGGGGTCGTCGAGATCCCACGGCCGGCCGCGTCGAGCACCATTGCCCCGCGCACCCCCATACAGGGCAAGCCCATGAACAGTGCAGCAGCGGCAGGAGACCGCGCATTCCAAGATCGAGCCACACCCCGGCGTGATCTACGTCATGACGGTTCCGGCCTGCCGGACAGCGACGTGTCGCGTCCGGCAGGCCGGAACCGTTGCGCCGATCAACCGCCCGCGCCCGCTCGGGGCAGGGTGCGGAGCCGGCTTCAGCCGGTGTAGGCGGCGAAGATCTTCGCGAACTCGTAGGGGGACTGCGGGACGTTGGTGCACTTGTAGAGCGCGCCCGTGCAGGCGTTGCGGTCCCGGGTGGCCTCCCAGAAGGCGAGCTCCCCCAGGTGCTTGCCCTGCGCGAAGGAGACCAGCTGGCGGGCGTCGGTCTGGTCGTAGAGGTGGCCGTCGTCGTTCTGTCCGAGCATCGGTGTCACTCCGACCATCGCCCACAGCCGGGCGTCGGTCCTGCCCGGGTAGAGCGACTTCAGTTGGGTGAAGATGCTCTGTGCGGCCTGGACGGCGGCGTCGCCGTAGTCGACGCTGCGGTAGTAGTCCATGGCCATGACGTTCACCACGTCCAGGTCGACTCCGGCGTCGCGCGCCGACTGCACCACGTTCAGGCCGTCCGAGGTCAGCCCCTCGGGGAGGACGGGCAGCGTCAGCGAGATCCGCAGCCCCGGGTGGGCCTGCTGCAGGCGCGCCAGGGCCTGGGAGCGGCGGGCGACGGAGGCCGGGTCCGCGGAGGCCGCGCCTTCGATGTCGAAGTCGACGTACTTCAGGCTGTAGGCCGTCACCACTGCGTTGTACTCGGTGTACAGCGCGTCCACCGAGCCGCAGGCCTGGGCCAGTTCGATTCCGCTGGCGCCCCCGAAGGAGACCTTGACGTCTCCCCCGGCGGCCCGGATGGCGTCGATCTGGTCCTTGGCCCAGCCGTCGCGCGGGTCGTAGGCGTTGAACCACATCGCCTTGCAGCCGGAGGCGGTGATGAAGGCCATCGTGTAGTTCTTCACCCCGCTCGCCGAGGCCATGTCGGGCATGCTCGGCGTGGGCCACGCCCCCATGTCGATGTACGGGGCGGTGAACAGGCCGCCGCTCGGCTGCTGCCCGCCGGCGGAGGTCGTGCCGCTGACGGCCGCGGAGTAGGCGGACACGTTGCCCGCGGCGTCACGGGCCCGCACGCGGAAGGTGTAACTCGTGGCGGCCTGCAGGCCGGTGGCCGTGTAGGAGGTGCCCGTGACGGTGACGGGCGTGCCACCGTCGCGTGAGATCTCGTATCCGGCGACGGATCCGGAGTCGTCGGTCGCGGCGCTCCACCGCACGGTCAGGGAGGAGGCGGTCGCGGAGCCGACGGTCACTGCGGCCGGGACACTGGGCGGTGTGGTGTCGGTGCTCGAAGCATCCGTGCAGGACCCGCCGTTGAGCTTGCAGCCGGTGGGCGTGCCGGTGCCGTTGGACACCCATCCGAAGGAAGCAGCGGCGCCCGGCGCCAAGGTGCCGTTGTACTCGCGGTTCTTGAAGGTGTAGTGGTTGCCGCTCTGGGTGAGCAGGGCGTCCCAGTACGAGCCCACGGTGGTGCCGGAGGGGAGGTCGAACTCGACGCTCCAGCCGGACAGGGGGGTGCTGCCGGCGTTGGTGATGGTGTAGGCGCCCTGGTAACCGCCGTCCCATGTCGACGTCTTGGAGAAGGCGGCGTTCGGTGCGCCCGCGGCGGAAGCGGGTGGGGCCAGGACCAGCAGGAGCAGCCCGGCGAACAGGGTGAGAAGTACCGACGGTCTTCGCATGTGCTGCCTCCACTGAGGGTGGGCGGGGGTTGGCGCGTGACGCCGCAGATTTGGTCCATACCAATCCTCTGGCATGTACATACCGATCAGCCGTCCGGCCGTCAAGACATACGCCCGGCCCGTACGTCGTGGAGCGCGGCGGTTCGGGACGGTGTCCGCTCACGCCCCCAACCGCAAAGAGTTCTTCGCGAAGGACTCTTTGCGAAGAAGTCTTTGCGGTCTAGAGTGCGTGACATGGCAGACATCGGGGCGGGGCCGGACGGCCCACAGGTCGCGGCGGACTCAGTTGTTCTGGATGCCAAGGGCCTGCGCGCCCTGGCGCATCCGGTGCGCGTGCAGTTGGTCGGGCTGCTGCGGAAGTACGGGCCGTCGACGGCGACCCGTCTGGCGGAGCGGCTGGGCGTCAATTCCGGGACAGCCAGCTATCACCTGCGCCAGCTCGGCGCGGCCGGTTTCGTCGAGGAGGACACGGAGCGCGGCAACGCACGCGAGCGCTGGTGGCGTTCGGTGCACCGGATGACGGAGTTCAGCGACCGGGACCTGGCGGACCGGGAGCCCGAGGCCGCCCTGGCCTACCTGCAGTCCGTTGCCGCCATCTACACCCTGCGCACCCAGCGGACGCTGAACGAACTGCAGACGATTCCCCGCACCTGGCGGGACACCTTCGACATGAGCGACTGGGCTCTGCGGCTCACGCCCCAGGAGGCCGTCGCCCTGCGTCAGGAGCTGAGAGACGTCATCTCCCGCTACCGGCAGGACACGCCGGAGGCGGCGGCCGGTGCCCCCGAGGGTGCCGAGCGGGTGGCAGTGGTCACGCACGTTCTGCCCGAACTGGATGCGCCCCCGGTGTCGGCCGCCCGTTCCAGTCGCGGGGAAGCGACGGGGACGCAGGCGTCATGACGGGTGATGTCCTGGAAGCCGACGGCATATCCGGCGGGCGGTCCTTACGCCCGCTGGTTGGGGTACTGGCGGCGATGGCCGTGTCGCTGACCGGCACCCGGATCTCGGCCGTGGCACTGCCCTGGTTCGTTCTCGTCACGACCGGCAGCGCCACCCGCACCGGGCTGGTGGCCTTCTGCGAGATGGCTCCCTACGTGGTGGTCAAGGCGCTGACCGGGCCACTGGTGGACAGGATCGGACCGCGGGCCGTGTCCTGGACCACGGACCTGGCCAGCGCGACGGCCGCCGCCGCGGTTCCCCTGCTGCACGCGCTGCACCTGCTGTCCTTTCCGCTCCTGCTGGCGCTGGTCGCGGTGATCGGCGCCGTCCGCGGCCCCGGCGACCTGGCCAAGCAGGTCATGGTCCCGGAAGCGGCAGAACACGGCAGAGTGCCACTGGAACGGGCAACCGGCCTGTCCGGCGTGACCGAGCGGCTCGCCTCCACCATCGGCCCGGCGGCCGGCGGCTCCCTCGTGGCGCTGCTCGGCCCGCTGACCGGGCTCGTCGCCAACGCGGGCTGTTTCGCGCTCGGATCGGTGATCATCGCACTGGTCCTGCCCCGCGGCCTGGGACATGCAGTCGAGGAAGGCTCATCGCAGACCGGGGAAAAGGGATCGGGCTACTGGCGGCGGTTCGGCGCGGGCTTCACCTTCCTGCGCGGCGAACGGCTGTTGCTCACCGTGATCATCATGGTGGGGATCACCAACCTGCTGGACGCGGCGTTCGCCACGGTGCTCACGCCCGTGTGGGCCAGAGTGTCCGGCAACGGGCCCACAGCCATCGGCCTGACGAGCAGCGTGATGGGAGCAGCGGCAGTCGGGGGAAGCCTGATCGCCGCGGCAGCCGCGCACCGGCTGCCCCGCAGGGCGGTGTTCTTCACGGGATTCCTGCTGGCCGGGGCACCGAGATTCCTGATCCTCGCCGCCGATGCCCCCTTGGGGGCCGTGCTGGCCGTCTTCGCCGTCAGTGGATTCGGGTCGGGCTTCCTCAACCCGGTGCTGGGGGCCGTCCTCTTCGAACGGGTGCCACGCCGGATGCTGGGGCGGGTGAACGCGCTCGGGGACTCGCTCGCCTGGGCCGGTATCCCCCTGGGCGGACTGCTCGCCGGGGCGGCGGTGGCCTCCGTCGGCCTGGTGCCGGTGCTGCTCGCGTGCGGGACCGTGTACTTCCTCACCACGAACCTCACGGGACTGCGGCCGGAATGGCGTGAGATGGACCGCGGCCGCAGACGAGGCGTCGTCACCCCGCACACCGGCGAAGACGCTCCACGCGGCAGTGCGAACGTCACGACATGACGTCCGCAGGAGGGGCGACCCCTTTCCGCTTCCTGCCTCCCACGTGCCATGACCGGCTCCTGCCGTCCTCAGCGCGGGCATTAACCTGGCGGTACTGCTGTTCCACGAGAGGACGCCTGCACAGCAGCCCCGACCGGCGTCACCCCGGAACAGCCGAGAACGGAACGGGCGACATGAGCGACACACAGACCGGCAACCGCATACGGGCCGCTGTACCGACTCCGGACAGCGACCTGCTCGAGCGGATACGCCGGCACCGGCGGCACACCCTGGAACTGCTGACCGTCTGCGCCGTCGCTCTCGTCCCCTGGACCGTGCTGCTGGGGGTGACCCTGCCCTCCGGGTACCAGGTCCACCACTGGCGCGTGACGTGGGTGGGATTCGACGTCCTGCTCGTGGTCGCGATGGCCTCCACCGCTCTTCTGGGATGGCTGCGGCACCGCGCCGTCATCCTGGCGGCTCTCGCAACGGCCCTGCTGCTGATCTGCGACGCGTGGTTCGACGTGTCTCTCGCCTTCGGCACCTCGGAGATCTGGCTGTCGGCGGCACTGGCCGTGTGCGCCGAACTGCCCCTGGCGTTCTATCTGATCCGCCGGGTGATGGGGATGATCTCGTTGGCGCAGTGGCCCTCCGCCCAGGCCGTGGCGTGCAGCGACGAACAGGCCGCCGAGCTGGACACCTGAGAGATCCGGCACTTCGCCGGGCTTCAGCTCGTGGGCTGCTGTGCGCTGGGCGTCACCTTCTCCGGATGCGGATGCGACGGCGCCACCCGCAGCAGTCGGGCCGCCCAGCCGGGCAGCTGCCAGTTCCACGGGCCGAACAGTGACACCAGCGACGGAACCAGCAGCATCCGCACGATGGTCGCATCCAGGAGGATGCCGATGCCAAGGCCCGTCGCCAGCGTCTTCAGATCGGTGCCGGGGCCCGAGGCGAGTGCGGCGAAGGCGAGGAAGAGGATCAGCGCGGCGCTGGTGACCAGTCGGCCGGTGCGGCCGATCCCCTCGATCACGGCGGCGTCGGTGGAGCGGCCGGTGTCGTACTCCTCGCGGATGCGGGAGAGGATGAACACCTCGTAGTCCATGGACAGTCCGAACAGGAACGCGAAGACCATCAGCGGGATCCAGAAGGTGATCGCGCCGGTGGCCGCGATGCCGAAGACCGCGTCGGAGCCGTGACCGTCCTGCCAGAAGATCACCATCAGGCCGAGGGTCGCCGCGAGTGAGACCAGGTTCAGCAGGACCGCCTTGAGCGGCAGCAGCAGCGAGCGGAAGGCGCGCACCAGCAGGACGTACGTCAGCAGTGCGATGATCGTGAGCATCAGCGGGAAGTTGCCGTAGACGGCGTGCATGAAGTCGATCTGTGCCGCGCCGATGCCGGCGACGCCGATGACGCCGGGCAGGCTGTCCGCGGCGGTCTTGACCCGTTTGACGACGCCGACGCTCTTGGAGTTCACCGTCTCGTGGTCGGGGATGACGACGACGATGCTCTCCCCGCCGCGGTTGCCGGCCGGCCCGGACGGCACGAGCACGCTGCTCACACCGTCGATCTTGGCGAACCGGGCGGCGGCCGTGCGGGCCTGGTCGGTGCGGACCAGGACCTCCATGGGGGTCAGGGCGCCGGTCGGCACACCGCCCCGCTCCAGGGTCTGCAGGGTCTCGTAGGCCGGTCCGCTCTTGGCCAGCGACTCGGAGGAGGCAAGACCGATCTTGACGTCGAGGAAGACTCCGGTCAGAGCGAAGAGCGTGCCGAGCGCCACGGCGGCCGCGATCCAGCGGCGTCGTACGACAGCGGTGGTCCACCGGCTCCAGAAGCGGCTGGCCCGGTTCTCGTGCCGGATCTTCGGCCAGTCGACCTTCGGCCCGATGCCGCCCAGGATCGCCGGGGTGAGCGTGAGCGTCGTCAGCACGCTCGCCAGGGGGATGAGTGCTCCGCCGTAGCCCATGCTCCGCATGAACGGGACCGGCAGGACCACCAGCGCCAGCAGACCGATCGCGACGGTGACGCCGCTGAACAGCACGGCGTGCCCGGCGCGTTCCATCGCGACGACGACCGCGTCGTGGTTCTCCCGGCCGTGGTCGCGCTCCTCGCGCCAGCGGGTGACGAACAGCAGTGAGTAGTCGATCGCCACGCCCAGGCCGATGAGGGCGACCAGGAACTGCACGATGAACGACACATCGGTGGCGTAGGTGAGCGGCAGCAGCATCACGAAGGTCGCGAGGATCGACACCGCGGCCACCACCAGCGGCAGCAGGGCCAGGAAGGACGCGAACACGAAGGCGAGTACGGCCAGCGCGCCGACGGCGCCGAGGAGCGTCTCCCCGAGGACGCCCGGTCCGCCGCCGTTGTCGCCGCCGGAGGCCAGCACGTCCTCCCCCGTCACGCCGACCGCAGCACCCGACGGCGCGGCGTGCTGTGCCGCCGACCGGATCGGATCGGTCAGGAGCTTCTGGCTGGGTGAGGGGTTGAACCGGTAGAACACCAGGGCGTAGGCCGTGCGGTCGTCCTTCGTCCGGAACGCCTTGTCCCCGGTGTTCGCCTCGTCGATCACGCGTAGGCCGGGGGCTGCTGTGCCGACGGCCGTGAACGCCCGCCCCACGTCACTCTCGTGACCGGTGATCGTCTGTCCTGGGGGGAGTGTGACCGAGACCAGATAGGGGTTCGTGTCGCCGCCGCTGCCGAACGCGTGCTCGATGCGGTGAGCCGTCACCGTGCCGGGCTGGCCGGGCAGGGAGAAGTCGATCGTCAGCCGGTCCGTCGTCCGGCCGGCCAACAGGATGCCGGCGACGAGCACCAGTCCCCAGAACGCCACGACCGCCTTGCGATGCCTCAGAACGAACTCGGCCCACCGTCGCATACCCGGACCTTCCCCACGTTTAGGTTGCGGGAGTTTAGCGCTGCGCCCCTTTCCTTCACTATCAGATGGATCGATGAAGTGTGATGTGCTCCGGTGTTCGTGTCGGCCTGCGCCGTCGTACGGGCGCTCGGCGGGCGGTGGTCTCAGCTCCGACCGGTCAGCCCCCCTCCCAGGGCACCAGGGCTGCCCGCGCCGGAGAAGATCACGCCGGGATGGGCCGGTGTCTGGTTGAGGACCCACAGCCCGATCAGGGTGGCGAGGGTGAAGACCACCGCGATGAGGGCGGCCAGCACGAGGCGGCGGCGCCGCTCGCGGCGCAGCCAGTCGCCGCGGGCCGTGCGGTAGGCGTCTGGGTCGGCCTGCACACCGCCGGCCAGGGCCTGCAGGGCCTCGCGCAGCTCCTGTTCCGTGCGGTCCGGTGAGGTGTCGTTCATCGCCGGGCCTCCATCACCTGGCTCAGCGCGGCGATGCCGCGCGCGGTGTGTGTCTTGACCGAACCGCAGGAGATGCCCATGGCGGCGGCTATCTCGCTCTCCTTGAGTCCGAGCCAGTGACGCAGGACGAGTGCCTCGCGCTGCCGTGCGGGCAGCTGCTGCAGTGCGTCGATCAGGGCGCGCTGGTCGTCGTGGAGCAGGGCGGTGCTCTCCGCGGAGGCGACCAGGTCGCTCGGCGGTCCTTCGACGTGCTTGCGGGCGACCTGCAGATGACGTATCCGCATCCGGGTCAGATTGCACACCGTGGACCGCAGATAGGCCTCCGCAGCCCCGGCCTCCCGCAGCCTGCGCCACTTGCGGTAGATCTGGTAGTAGGCCTCGGCGACCACGTTCTCCGGGTCGTCGGCGCCGAGGAGCACGGCCAGCCTCAGCATCGACGCGTAGTGCACCTCGAACAGACGGGCAAGGGCGGCCTCGCGCTCCAGGTCGGCCGGGTCCCGCAGGGCGGGCGTGAGGGCCTCGGGGGCGTCGGGCGGTGCGGCCGCGGGCTGCGGGACGCGTGGTTCGGTGACCGCGGCCGGCACGGCCTGCGGCACCGTTACGCGGGGGTGCTGTCTGCGTCTCACGGGTTGTTCGCTCCCGTCTCGGGGCGCCGCCTGACGGTCAGGCGGGACGGCAGGTGGGTGGCGTCGGCGCCGCGCGGGACGCCGAGGCGTTCGAGGGCCGCGGTGCCGGCCACGGCGACGACCAGGTTGAGCAGGAGCGCCGCGAGGCCTGCGTAGACCTGCAGCGGCCGCTCGCCGAATCCGAACGGCACGACGGACGAGAAGCCCTCCCGCACCACCAGACAGGTGCCCGCCGCCATGCCCGCGGCCCAGCCGGCCAGCAGGGCGCGCGGATGCAGTCGGCCGGTGAACAGGCCGATCGCCACCGCGGGGAAGATCTGCAGGATCCACACCCCGCCGAGCAGCTGGAGGTTGATCGCGTCCTGGTCGCGCAGCCCGAACACGAAGGCGACCGCGCCGACCTTCGCGGTGAGCGACACCGCGCGGGCGATGCGTACCTGCCGCTTGGGCGTGGCCGTCGGGTTGACGTACTCGACGTACACATTGCGTACGAAGCTGGTCGCGGCGGCGATCGACATCACGGCGGCCGGGACCAGCGCGCCCACGGTGATCGCGGCGAACACGAGTCCGGCCAGCGGCGCCGGCATCAGCCGGTCCACGAGCATCGGTACGGCCGCCTCGGCGCCGCCCTTCGGTGCCCGTACTCCCGCCGCGAGGGCCGCGATGCCGAGGAAGCCGAAGAGGGCGAGCAGCCCGGTCCACGCGGGCAGCGCCACGGAGACCTTGCGCAGGGTGCGCGGGCCGTCGGCGGCGAAAGCGGCCGTCAGGACGTGCGGGTACATCAGCAGCGCCAGCGCGGAGCCCAGGGCGAGGGTGGCGTAGGCGGGCTGCTGCTGGGGGGAGAGCAGCAGGGCGGAGTGGGCCGCGTCCGTGCCGCCCAGGCGTCGCGCGGCGCCGTCGAAGACCGCGCCGGGCCCGCCGAGCCGCTCCAGGACCAGCCAGCACACCGCGGCGACCGAGACGAAGACCGCGCCGGCCTTGAGCGCCGAGATGACCGTGGGCGCCCGCAGCCCGTGCCGGTAGGTGGCCACCGCCAGCCCCGCGAACAGTGCCACCATCACCAGGTCACCGGTCACGCCCCGCGGATACACTCCCCCGGCCGTCAACACCGCCCGTATGCCGAGCAGTTGGAGCGCCAGATACGGCATCGTGGCGAGGATCCCGGTCAGGGCGACGACCAGTGCCAGCGGCGGGGACCCGTAGCGGCCTCGCACGAAGTCGGCGGCGGTGATGTACCCGTGCCGGCGGGCCACCGCCCACAGGCGGCTCAGCAGGACGAAGGCGATCGGGCAGACGATCACCGTGTACGGCACGGCGAAGAAGGCGGGCGCCCCGTTGCCGTAGGCGAGTCCTGGTACGGCGGTGAAGGTGTACGCGGTGAAGATCGTGCCGCCCAGCAGCAGCCAGGTCCACACCGGGCCGAGGCTGCGGTCGGCCAGCGCCCAGCCCTCCAGGGACGGCAGCCGGTCGGTGGGGTGCAGGCGCCGTGCGGTGACGGCGAGCAGCGACGCTCCGCCGATCACGGCGAGGAACGTCGCGGTCATGGCACCGTTCGCCATGGGTCACCGTCCTTGGTGTGCCTGAGCCCTCGCCGGAGAGTTGCGCACGCGGCCGGTTCCGATGACAGAAAACCGGCGGGAAATCTCCCGGACATTCGCTGTCAACCACTTCCGGGGGGTGGGCAACTCTTGCACAGACCGACAGCGGTGGGGAGAGGAGCGCAGGTCATGGCACGGACCGGTCAGCACCGGCTACGGCGCGTCGCGATCGCCGTACTGCTCCTCGCGCCCGCCGCGGGTCTGCTGTGGGTCCCCTGGTACGCCGGTGCGAGCCCTCGGCTTGCCGGGACGCCGTTCTTCTACTGGTACCAGCTCGCCTGGGTGCCGGGCGGCGGCCTGTGTCTGCTCGCCGCCTATGCGCTGACCAGGCACGACCGTCACGGTCCCTGATTCCGTACAGCCTTTCTGTCACTTGACGCCCTTTGATCACCCTTGAGGTGAGGAGCCGCCATGCCCACGTCCGCCATGCCCGGAACCGGTCTCCCGGTGCCTCCACGTCCGGGCCGCTCCCGTATGTCCCCGCGGTCACTCCTGCTGTGGACCACCCTCTCGTTGCTGGGCGCGGTCGCCTGGGGAGTCCTCGCGCTCGCCCGCGGCGAGAAGATCTCCGCGGTGTGGCTGGTCGTCGCCGCGCTCGGCTCGTATGCCATCGCCTACCGCTTCTACTCGCGCTTCATCGCCCGCCGCGTCCTGCGGCCGGACGACAGCCGGGCCACCCCGGCCGAGCGCCTGGAGGACGGCGTCGACTTCCACCCCACCGACCGCCGGGTGCTCCTCGGCCACCACTTCGCCGCGATCGCCGGCGCCGGACCGCTGGTGGGGCCGGTCCTGGCGGCACAGATGGGGTATCTGCCCGGCACCCTGTGGATCGTGGCCGGGGTGATCTTCGCCGGGGCCGTGCAGGACATGGTGGTGCTGTTCCTGTCCATGCGGCGCGACGGCAAGTCGCTCGGGCAGATGGCCCGTGACGAGATCGGCCGGGCGGGCGGAGCCGCGGCGCTGATCGCCGTCTTCGCCATCATGATCATCCTGCTGGGGGTGCTGGCACTCGTGGTCGTCAACGCGCTCGCCCACTCCCCCTGGGGCACCTTCTCCGTGGCGATGACCATCCCCATCGCCCTGTTCATGGGTGTCTGGATGCATCGCATCCGGCCCGGCCGGGTCGTCGAGGCCAGCCTCATCGGAGTGGCCCTGCTCCTGCTCGCGATCGCCGGCGGCAGCTGGATCCAGAACTCCTCGCTCGCCGACGTCTTCACCCTGAGCCCGACGACGCTCGTGTTCTGTCTGGTCGGATACGGGTTCGTCGCCTCCGTCCTGCCGGTGTGGATGCTCCTCGCGCCGCGCGACTACCTCTCCACCTTCATGAAGATCGGCACCATCGCGCTGCTCGCGGTCGGTGTCGTGGTCGCCGCCCCGGTGCTGCGGGCCGACGCCGTCAGCAAGTTCGCCTCGACCGGCGCCGGGCCCGTGTTCGCCGGGGCACTGTTCCCCTTCCTGTTCATCACCATCGCCTGCGGCGCGCTGTCCGGCTTCCACGCGCTGGTCTCCTCCGGCACGACTCCCAAGCTGATCCAGAAGGAGTCCCAGGTCCGGATGATCGGCTACGGCGCGATGCTGATGGAGTCCTTCGTGGCGATCATGGCGTTGATCGCCGCGGCGACCCTGGAGCCGGGCCTGTACTACGCGATGAACGCACCCGCCGGACTGCTGGGCACGACGGCCGCGTCCGCCTCGCACGCGGTGGCGGGCCTCGGCTTCACCATCACTCCCGACCAGCTCACCCACGCCGCCAGCGCCGTCGAGGAGCAGACCCTGATCGCCCGCTCCGGCGGCGCGCCGACCCTCGCCGTCGGCATGTCGGAGATCTTCTCCGGCGTCTTCGGCGGCACGGCGCTGAAGGCCTTCTGGTACCACTTCGCGATCATGTTCGAGGCGCTGTTCATCCTCACCACCGTCGACGCCGGCACCCGGGTGGGCCGCTTCATGCTCCAGGACATGCTGGGCAACGTCGTCAAACCGCTCGGCCGGGTCAACTGGAAGCCGGGCATCTGGCTGTGCAGCGGCCTGGTCGTGGCCGCCTGGGGCTACTTCCTCCACACCGGGGCCACGGACCCCCTCGGCGGAATCAACCAGCTCTTCCCGCTCTTCGGTATCGCCAACCAGCTCCTCGCCGCCGTCGCCCTCACCGTGTGCACCACGGTCCTGATCAAGTCCGGGCGGCTGCGCTGGGCCTGGGTCACCGCCGTGCCCCTGGCCTGGGTGGTCGCGGTCACCTTCACCGCCGGCTGGCAGAAGATCTTCTCCGACGACCCCAAGGTCGGGTTCTTCGCCCAGCGGGCGCGCTACGCCGACGCCCTCGACGCCGGCCAGGTCCTGCCGCCCGCCAAGAGCCTCACGGACATGCACGCCGTGGTGACCAACTCCACCGTCGACGGCGTCCTCATCGCCCTGTTCCTGCTGCTGGTCGCCGTGGTGATCGTCAATGCGGCGGTGGTGTGCGTCCGGGCCGTACGGTCGCCGCTCCCGCCGGCGACGACCGAGGCGCCGTACGTCGAGTCCCGTATCGACCGGCCCGAGCAGGCCGGCGAGCCGCTGGTGGGGGCGGGTTCATGAACCCGCGGGCCTGGGCGCGGAGAGTGCGCTGGTATCTGCGCGAGCTGACCGGGGAGGCGGAGTACGACCGCTACTGCGAGCGGCACCGGCGCCACCACCCGCTCGCTCCGGTCCCCACCCGCCGCGAATACCAGATGCTCCGGGCCCTCCACCGCGAGGAGCACCCGCACAGCCGCTGCTGCTGACGCCTTCGGCAACTGCCCGCATGGGGCGGGTGCGCATCCATGCGTGACGCGCACCCGTCTCACGCGCGGGGAGGTTCACGGTCGAGGGCAGGGTGCTGGGCCATCTCGATGCTGAGTTGTGCGCCCAGTTCCGCGAAGCCCAGTGCGGCCGCCACGCGTCGGGAGGCCGGGCGCCGGGCGCGCCACTGCGGCAGCAACCCCGCAGCGAGGGCGTGCGCGACCGTTGCGGAGCCCGTCACCCGGGCAAGTCCGCGCCCTCGCGCCTGTGGTGCGGTCAGCACGCTGACGTGGGCGGTTCCGCACGGCCAGGTTCGGTATCCGGCGGCGGCGACCACCTGACCGCGCTCACGGACCACGAACGCGGGCGACGTGATCTCGTCCAGACCGGCCTCATCGGCGTCGTCCGGTCCCGCCACCCTTTCCAACTGCCTCAACTCGGGATCTGCAGCGGGTAGTTGCTCCACCGCCGGCACACCGGGGCGCACTGGCCGGAAGCGCTCCGATGACACGTATGACAACGCCGCCGGGCCGAGCACTCTGCTCACCGGCAGCATCCTGCCAACCGATTCCGCGTCCACGGCAGCATCCACCGGGAGTCCCCGCAGTGCGTCGCGAACGATCGCGCCGACGGTGTCGCTGGGCACGGTCACGATCGCCGATCCGCACAGAGCCACTACGCCGACCCAGCCCTCCGGGCACATCCGGGATTCCGGGGAGACAGCCACGTGGACACCGCCCCGTGGCGGAAACAGGACCGGTACCCCGGCGAGGTGCTCCCACAGTCGGTGGGCTCCGGCCACCAGCGGATCGATCGACATGGCCACGATCCTGTCAGGCGGGAAGGGGTCTCTGGGTGGCGAGCGCCTGGCCCGTCCTCCCGCAAGTGTGGCCGGCCTCGCAGCATGATTGGCTGACCTCGGGCAGTGCAACAACACACCGGAGGGCACGCAGGCATGAGCAACGGCTACACCTACGAGTACAAGGTCGTCAGTTTCCGGGAGTCGCTGATCGGTGACGCGCTGGACAGCGACAAGCTGGAGAAGGTTCTCAACAAGCATGCCGAGGACGGCTGGGGCCTGAAGGCGATCACCTCTGCCGACGTCAAGGGGCGTATCGGCCCCGGCGCGGTCGAGGGCCTGCTCCTCACCTTCGAACGGCCCCGCGCATAGCGCCGGCTGCACCACTGTTTCCAGCGTCGGGGGGGGGGGGGGGGGGGGGCGCCCCGCCCCCCCCCCGGCGCCCCCCCCCCCCGGGCGTGGGGCGGCGCCGGGGGGTCAGGGGAGGCCCGGAGGGCA
>NZ_JBSFHW010000027.1:0-130427 GCF_053597275.1 Streptomyces sp. NPDC001492
AGATCATGCCGTTGGTGACGAGGTCGTTGACCAGCACCCGCTGCCCGCCGCCCCCAGACCCCCGCTTCGGCCTGAACGGCCTCGTCCTCAAACGCCGGACGGGCTGAGAGGCCAAGCCCGGGCGGGTGAAGGGTCAGGGCCCGGACGGGCTGAAGGATCAAGGCCCGGACGGACTGAAGGCAAGCCCAGGCGGATGAAGGATCCGGGCCCGGACGGGCTGAGAGGTCAAGCCCCGGCGGGGCTGAAAAGTCCTGCCAGTATCAGTTGTGCCGCTCCCTCGGCCACGCCGCCGGAGGCGAGTCGGACCGGTACGGGGGCCTCGCCCAGGCGGCCGGCGCGTTCGACGAGGACGGTGCGCACCCCTCGCAGGAAGGCGTCCGGGGCGGCGGTGACGGTGCGGCCGCCGAGGAGTACGAGGTCGATGTCGAGCAGTGCGACCAGGTTGCCGGCGCCGATGCCGAGGACGTGCGCCGCCTCGTCGACCGCGCCGCGTGCCATCGCGGCCAGGCACAGCGCCTCGATGCAGCCGCGGTTGCCGCAGCCGCATGGCGGTCCGTCCAGCTGGATGACCTGGTGCCCGAACTCCCCGGCCCCGGTACGGGCCCCCCGGTGCACGGCGCCGCCGATGACGAGCCCGGCGCCGAGCCCCGTAGCGAGATGCAGATAGGCGAAGGACCCTCTCTCGCCCCCGACGGCGAGTGCCAGCGCAGCCGCGTTGGTGTCCTTGTCGACGACGACCGGCCCCCCGAGCCGCCGCGCGAGAGCGTCCCGCAGGGGGAAGCCGTTCCACTCGGGGAATCCCGTCACGCGGTGCAGGACACCCCGGTGGTGGTCGAGCGGACCGGGGAGCGCGACACCGACGCCGAGGACGGAACCGGCGCCCGAGGCCCCCATCATCAGCGCGCCCGCCTCCTCCGCCACCGCGGCGACGACGGCCTCGGCCCCCGCCCCCAGGTCCAGCGAGGTGTGCCGCTCCCCCAGCACGGTCCCCGTGAGGTCGACCAGTACCGCCCGCAGTTCGTCGCGGTCCAGGTGCAGCCCGACGGCGTGGCCCGCCTCGGGCACCAGCCGCAGCACCGTAGGAGGCTTGCCTCCTGTCGACGCCCTGCGGCCCGCCTCCGTCGCCAGCCCCTCGTCCCGCAGCCGTCCGGTGATCTTGCTGACGGCCTGCGGGGTCAGCCCGGTCCGCTCCGCGAGCTCCAGCCGGCTGATGCCCTCCTCCCCCGCCGTGCGCAGCAGATCGAGCACGAGCGCCGTGTTGTGGCTGCGCAGCCCCGGCAGATTGACGCCGGCGGAGCCCGCCATGCCCGCCCGTCCGGCTCCTGCTCCTGCCGTCGTCCCTGCGTTCGTCCTGTCCACGCTTCCATTCTCCCCCGCTTGCACTTTGGCAACAGCGTTGCGAAAGTGGGATGCATGACTCGTACCTCTCTGCGCGTGGGCCTCGTCGGCTACGGCCTCGCGGGCTCCGTCTTCCACGCCCCGCTGATCACCGCCACCGAGGGCCTCGCCCTCGACACCGTGGTCACCTCGAACCCCGAGCGGCAGCAGCAGGCCCGCGCCGAGTTCCCGGACGTAGGGATCGCGGCGACCCCCGGCGAGCTGTTCGACCGCGCCGCCGAGCTGGACCTGATCGTCATCGCGTCCCCGAACAAGACGCATGTCCCGCTGGCGACCACCGCCCTGAAGGCCGGCCTCCCGGTGGTCGTGGACAAGCCCGTCGCGGGCACGGCGGCCGAGGCACGCGAGCTGGCCGCCCTCGCCGAGGACCGCGGCCTGCTGCTCTCCGTCTACCAGAACCGCCGCTGGGACAACGACTTCCTGACCCTCCGCAAGCTGCTGGACGAGGGGGAGTTGGGCGACGTATGGCGCTTCGAGTCCCGCTTCGAGCGCTGGCGTCCGCAGCCGAAGGGCGGCTGGCGCGAGTCGGGCGATCCCGCAGAGATCGGAGGTCTGCTCTACGACCTCGGCAGCCATGTCGTCGACCAGGCACTGGTGCTCTTCGGCCCGGCGGCACAGGTCTACGCCGAGTCGGACATCCGCCGCCCGGGCGCCGAGACGGACGACGACACGTTCATCGCCGTCACGCACACCAGCGGGGTCCGCTCCCACCTGTACGTCTCCGCGACGACCGCCCAACTCGGCCCGCGCTTCCGGGTGCTGGGTTCGAAGGCGGGTTACGTCAAGTACGGCCTCGATCCGCAGGAGGCGGCCCTGCGGGAGGGCGGGCGTCCGCACACGACCCCCGGCTGGGGCACGGAACCCGAGTCGCTGTGGGGCCGCGTCGGATCCGGCGAGTCCCCGCTGACCGGAGGCGGCCGCGTCGAACCCACCCTCCCCGGCGACTATCCGGCCTACTATGCGGCCGTGACCAGGGCCCTCAACGACGACGGTCCCAACCCGGTGACCGCTCTGGAGGCGGCCGCCGCCCTCGACGTGCTCGAGGCGGCCCGCCGTTCGGCCCGCGACGGAGTGGCGGTGGCGCTGTGACGCACAACCAGGAGATCACCCCGAAGTTCCATCCGGAGCTCACCCCGCCCCTGGAGGAACTGGAGGCGCAGGAACGGCACCTGGTCTTCAGCCAGTTCACCTACGAGGACGCCTGGGCGCTGGGCTGCCTGCTCGTGGAGATGGCCCGCGAGCGCCAGGCCCCGGTCGCGATCGACATCCACCGCGCGGGCCAGCAGCTCTTCCACGCGGCCCTGCCCGGCTCAACCCCGGACAACGACGCCTGGATCGCCCGCAAGCGCCGCGTGGTCGAACGCTACGGCTCCGCCTCCTACCTGGTGGGCGCCCGCTTCCGCGCCAAGGGCACCACCTTCGAGGACTCCTCCCGCCTGGACCCGGACGCGTACGCGGCCCATGGCGGCTCCTTCCCGATCAACGTCCTGGGCGTGGGCGTCGTCGGCGCGGTCACGGTGTCGGGCCTGCCCCAACTGGCGGACCACCGTTTCGTGGTGGAGGCGCTGGAGGAGTTCCTGCACAAGAGCTGACGCTTTCAGGGCCGCGGGTAACTGCACGTTTTCAGGGGCGCGGGGCTGTATCGATGTGCGGCTCCGCCGCGTGGGCGCGAGCAACCACAACGCACCGCAGTCGCCAACAAAGCGCAGCCCCCACCCCTCTAGGCGTCCTTGAACTCCTGCCTCTGCCGCCCGAGCCCCGAAATCTCCAGCTCCACCACATCTCCGCCCCGCAGGAACGGCTTCGGCTCAGGCGCCCCCATGGCAACCCCGGCCGGAGTCCCGGTATTGATCACATCCCCCGGGTACAAGGTCATGAACTGGCTGACGTACCGCACGACCTCGCCCACGGAAAAGATCTGCTCAGCGGTCGTCCCGTCCTGCTTCAACTCCCCGTTGACCCACAGCTTCAACGACAGATCCTGCGGATCACCCACCTCGTCCGCCGTCACCAGCCACGGCCCCAGCGGATTGAACGTCTCGCAGTTCTTCCCCTTGTCCCAGGTCCCGCCCCGCTCGATCTGGAACTCCCGCTCGGACACGTCGTGCGCCACCGCGTACCCGGCGACGTAGGCCAGCGGATCCTCGTCGTCCGACAGATACCGGGCCGTGCGCCCGATGACGACGGCCAGCTCGACCTCCCAGTCGGTCTTCACCGACCGCCGCGGCACGAGCACGGTGTCATAGGGCCCGACCACCGTGTCCGCGGCCTTGAAGAAGATCACCGGCTCGGCGGGCGGCTCGGCCCCGGTCTCGCGGGCGTGGTCGTGGTAGTTCAGCCCGATGCACACGATCTTGCCGATCCGCCCCACCGGCGGCCCGACCCGCAGCCCGGTGGCGTCCAGCGCGGGCAGCTCGCCGGCCTCGGCGGCGGCGCGGATCCGCCCGAGCGCCTCGTCGTCGGCGAGCAATGTCCCGTCGATGTCGGTCACGACACCGGACAGGTCCCGCAGGACCCCCTCGGCATCGAGCAGCGCAGGCGTCTCCGCTCCCGCCGTACCGACTCGCAGCAGCTTCATGATCACTTTCTCCCTCGATCGCGGGGCGCCCGACCGATGGGTGCAGCCATCGGAGGACTGGTCGATCCTCCAAGGTCATGGTCCAGTCCGCAATACCCGGTTCACGGACTGGACCGTAACCACCGGGGTCAGGAGTACAGGGCCGCCCGCTCCACAGCGCTCCACGCCGTACTGGTGACCACGTACAGCGCGGCGGCGAGCGGCACCACCGCCACCGTGAACAAGGTGAAGAAGGACATGAACGGCATCACCTTGTTGACGGCACCGAGCCCCGGCACGGCCTCGCCGTCCTGCACGGGGAGGGGATTGCCGGCGGCCATCATCCGCTTGGTACGCCGGTAGTTGAAGACAGCGACAACAGTGACCACGGCGAACAGTCCCAGATAGACCAGCCCCGCGCCCCCGAGCACCCCTCCGCCCCCGAGGGCATCCGCCCACCGCCCGCCCAGCGGAGCGGCCAGCAGCTGGTGTGTGAGCAGTTCGTTCGCCTGTCCGCCGATGTTCGTGCTGGAGAACAGGTGGTACAGCAGGAAGAACGCCGGCAGCTGCAGCAGGGACGGCAGGCACCCGGAGACCGGCGACACCTTCTCCTCGGCATGCAGCTCCAGCACCGCCTTCTGGAGCTTCTCGGGTTCCTTCCTGTGCCGCTTCCGCAGCTCGGCGATCTTCGGTTGCAGTGCGGTCCGGGCCTTCTGACCCCGGGCCGCGGCCCGGGACAGGGGATGCACGAGCAGTCGTACGAGAGCGGTGAACAGGACGATGGCGGCGGCCGCCGCCGAGGCGCCGAACAGCGGCTGGAGCAGGTCGGCGAAGCGGCCGACCAGGTCGGCGAAGACAGCGAAAACGGACATGGGTGAGCCCTCCGGGGGTCTCGTCGTGCCGGTAGTGGGACAGGGCGGCATGACGACCCGCGCGGGGTCAGCTACGTGTGGTGAGCCCTACGCGACGGTCGCCGGAAGGGCGGATCCGGGGGCCCGGGGCCGGGTGCGCCCCTTGGCGTCGGGGTCGCGTTGCGGCAGGAATGCCGTACGGCGGGCACGGTCGCGGATGGCCGTACGGACGCGCGTGGGCGGCACCGCGGGCGCGCAGCGCGCGGTGAGCAGGGCACAGGCGGCGAGCGCGGAGCCGGCCGCGGCCGTCGCGGCGAGCGCGACGGTGGCGGTGAGGCTGCCGGTGTCGAGCAGCGCGACCTGGAGGACGAGGAGCGGGAGCAGCAGAACGGCGACGGGGCGCAGCGCCATCCGGCTGCGGATCATGACGCCCCCCTCATACGCGTACGTACTGCTACTCGTCTGTTGCGACGCGGCTGCTGCTGCTCGCCTGTTCGTCCTGCCTCGGTTATACCTCACCGCTCTCGGCGGGCAGTTCCAGGGGCTGCAACAGCCTGCGCGGCCTGAGTAGCGCCCGGCTGACCGGATCCGCCGGGTCCGGATCGAGTCCGGGTCCCGGCACCATGAGGACGTCCTCGACGGGTACGACGGCCCCGCAGGCCGGGCATTCGCCGTACGGCCCGAGTTCGGTGCCGCAGTCCGCGTGCCGGAAGTAGCGCAGCTGGGTCTCGGCGTACTGCTCGCGGCGCCAGAGGCCGAGGGAGCGGAGGGCCGGCCACAGGGCGATGCCGCGCTCGGTGATGACGTACTCGTCCCGCGGCGGCGACTCCTGGTAGCGCCGCTTCTCCAGGATCCCCTCCGCCGTCAGCGACTGGAGCCGGGCGGCGAGGACCGCACGCGGGATGCCGAGGTGGACGAGGAAGTCGTTGTAGCGGCGCACGCCGTAGAGCGCGTCGCGGATGACGAGCAGCGTCCAGCGCTCGCCGACGATCTCCAGCGCGCGGGCGATGGAGCACTCCTGTGTCACGTAGTCCTTGCCGAGTGCCATGCCGTCCACTGTAACCATTTTTCGCGAGCTTGGTTCAATGACCGAACCTACCGTGTTACGGTTCAGGACATGACTAGGTTCAATGAACGAACCCTCACCGGAACCGAAGGGCCCGAGGTACGGGAGGCGGCGGTCGGCGGTACCCCGCATGCCGAGCAGCCCGTATCGCACCCGAAGCAGCCCGCACCGCCCGAGGAGGCGTCCCCGCACCCCCGCGCCACCCTCGCCCTGACCAGCGCGGCAACGGCCGTGACCCTCATGACGTACACCGCCCCGGTGGTCACCCTCCGGGACACGGCGATCGCGCTGCACACCCCGCTCTCCGCGCAGGCCTGGCTGATCAACGGCACCCCGCTGGGCCTCGCCGCGCTCCTCCTGGTCGCCGGCAGCCTGGCCGACGACTACGGCCGGCGCCGGATCTTCCTCGTCGGCACCCTCGCCCTCGGCATCACCACGGCCCTCGGGGCCCTGGCCTCCTCCACCCTGCAGTTCACGCTGGCGCGCATAGCGCAGGGCGCGGCGAGCGCGGCGATCCTGGCGAGCAGCCTGGGCCTGCTGGTGCACGCCTTCCCGACCCCACGAGGCCGACTGCACGCGACCGGCGTGTGGGGAGCCTTCGTGAGCGGTGGCATCGCGGCGGGGCCACTCGTCGCGGGCGCGATGCCGAACTGGCGAATGGCGTACGGCGTGCTGGGCGCGGCGGCGGTGATCGTGGCGGCCCTGGGGACACGTACGTTGACCGAATCCCGCTCCCCGAGGGGCGGCCGCCCGGACATCCTGGGCGCGCTCACCTTCGGCCTGGCCCTGGTCTCCTTGGTCGCCGCCCTCACCCTCGGCCGGGACGGCTGGCTGCGCACCGAGGTGGGCCTGCTGTTCCTGGCGGCGGTGGTGCTGGTGGCCGTGTTCGCGCTGGTGGAGCACCGCACCGCGACGCCGATGATCGACCTGAGCCTGCTGCGCCGCCCCGGCTTCCTGGCCTCGTCCGCGGGCGGCCTGTTCACGGGCCTCGCGGTGATCGGCCTGTTCAGCTTCCTGCCGGTCCTGTTCCAGCAGGCGCTCGGCATGTCCCCCATGGACACGGCGTGGCTGTTCCTGCTCTGGTCCGGCCTCTCCTTCACGGTGGCGCTCCAGGCGAAGCGCCTCGCGGGCCGCGTCCCGCCCCGCCACCAGCTGGCCGTCGGCTTCACCCTGCACGCGGCGGGCGTCCTGGCGATGCTCGGTGCGATCGACTCGGGTTCCTGGCAGCGCCTCCTGCCCGGCCTGATCCTGGGCGGCATCGGCAGCGGCCTGCTGAACGCCGCCCTGCCCCTGCTGTCGGTGGAGTCGGTCCCGGCGGCCCGCGCGGCCATGGGCTCGGGCGCCCAGCAGACCTTCCGCTACATCGGCTCCTGCGCGGGCGTCGCCCTGACGATCGCGATCGTGACGTCCTCGGGCGGAGGCCTGGGCCACGGAGCGAACATCGCACTGCTGGTGTCGGCGGGGCTGGCGCTGTCGGCCGCGGTGGCCGTGCTGGTGCTGCGCGAGCGGGGCCGGGCGTAGAGCCCGCCCCTCAAGTCACCCTGAGAAGTCTCAGGTTCCGGTTCATCGGCCTGCGTTCCACGATGTGGCGAAGCCGGTCGCTCCGGCACCTTTCGACGGCCTTCGAAGTCTTTGCGGCTGCCTCTGGGCCGCACCTACGTTGAGGCGCCGCGGAATCGACGATCGGGGGAACCACCATGAAGAGTCACGTACGCCAGGCAGGACCCGTACGCCGCCGCGCCGCCGCGTTGGCCGGCACGCTGGCGCTGGCCGCGGTCGCGGTGGGCACGGCCGCCTCGCCGGCCTCGGCCGCAGGCTGGGCCTGTGACCACGACGGGCACACGGTGTGGTGTGCGTCGGTGACCGGGATATCGGCCGGCTCGTACCTGGCCTCCCACAACGGGCCGTCCTACGCCTCGGGCACGACCGGGCACCGCTACAACAACGGCCAGACCATGATGCTGGCCTGCTGGACCACGGGCGACGGCGACGCGGACGGCCACGGCGACCGCTACTGGTTCGCGCTCGACTTCGACAGCGACGGCGGTTACATCAACGACTGGTACGTGACGACCGGTTCGCCGTCGCAATGGAAGCCGCACGTACCGGAGTGCCGGTGACGACAGCGCGGCAGGCCCCCCACCCGCCCAGGCAATCCCGTCAGGAGATCACCATGCGTCGCGTCCTCGTCGTGCTACTGGCCTGTCTGGGGTCGGCCGTCCCCGCGGTCGTCACCGCCTCCACGGCCGCGTCCGCCGCACCGGCCCTGTCACCCCGTACCGCGCAGACCGCCGGCTGCAACGCCGGTCATGTCTGCATCTACCAGGGCGACATCTGGGACGACAGCCCCAACCACCCCAAGGTGTACGACTTCTACCGCTACGGCACCTACAACGTGCGCAATCTCATCGGCGACTACACCGTGCTGAACTGCCAGACGGGCGGCGCCGGCGTCAAGGGATTCACGGGATACAACGGCACGGGAAGCGTGGCGTGGGACCTCGGCATCAACAACTGTGCGGGCGGTCTCTGGACGGACCTCACACCGACGAACTCCGTCAGGCTGTACGCCTGACCCCGCTCTTGCGGAAGAGGGTCCGTCAGCATGCCGACGGACCCTCTTCCGCTGTCCGGCGGACCCTTTCCGCTGCCCGGCGGCCCCCTTCCGCCGGCTAGGACCGGGGCCGCATCGACACCAGCTTCCCCCACACCACCAGCCGGTACCTCGACGTGTACTCGGGGGTGCAGGTCGTCAGGGTGATGTAGTAGCCGGGCTCGGAGTACCCGTAGCGGGGCTCGACGATCGAGCGTGGAACCGGGCGTACGACACCCGAGTCACGGGCCGAGGTCTGCGGGAGCGTCCGGTCGACGGCATAGGTGTAGGTCGCGGTCTTCGTCTCGACCTCCACGAGGTCCTTCGCCCGCAGCCGGTTGATGTACCGGAACGGCTCGCCGTGCGTGTTCCGGTGCCCCGCGAGCGCGAAGTTGCCCGCCTGGCCGGGCTGCCCGGTGCCGCGGTAGTGGCCGACGTACCCCTTGTTGAGGACGTCCTGCTTGCTGACGCCCTCGGCGACGGGGACGCGCAGCCCCAGGCGGGGGATGATGAGGATGGCGTAGGCCTGGGACCAGGAGGGGCGGGGCTGCCCGGCGGTGACCGCCCGGTGGCTGTCACGGGTGCGCGTGCGCGGCTGGGGCGTCGCGGCCGGGACGGACATACCGGAGTCGCCGGACTCGCCGCCTTTACCGGCGGCTCCGCCGCCCCACTCCCGCTCCAGCGCCTCCACCTTGCGCTCGGCGCCGCGCCTGGCCTCCCGGTTGGTCCACCACAGCTGGTGGACGACGAGCAGCAGGAGCACCAGGCCCGCGGTGACGAGGAGTTCGCCGCCGGTCCACAGCGCACGTCGGCGGCACGCGCGACGCCGCCGGGTGGTGTGCTGCACGACCGGAACGCGCATCCGTACGCCTCCTTCACCGGGCCGCCCGCACGATAAGGGCCGGACGTCGAAGTCACCAGACCCGCACGGCGGCAGCCGTGGGACAGGGGCTGTCCGGACTTCGTACACAGGTTTTAGAAAGGGCTGGCACAACCCTCGACAACCCCACCCGTCACACCCGATGCTTCCCTCCAGTGACCTGACGGGCCAGGTCCCAGCGAAGGCGGAGAAGCCATGATCCGACGCAGAACCCTGCTGACCGCAGCGGGCGGCACCCTCCTCGGCAGCGCTCTCGCGACCGGTACCGCACGCGCGGACGCCACGATCGCCGTCAACCCCGGGACCTCGTACGGCACCTGGGAGGGCTGGGGCACCTCCCTGGCCTGGTGGGCCAATGTGTTCGGTGCGCGGGACGACTTCGCCGACATCTTCTTCACCACCAAGTCGACGACGTACAACGGCACTTCGCTTCCCGGCCTGGGCCTGAACATCGCCCGTTACAACCTGGGCGCGTGCAGCTGGAACACCGTGAGCGGCGAGAGCATGGTCGCCTCCGCCAACATCCCCGCCTTCAAGCAGATCGAGGGCTACTGGCAGGACTGGAACAACGAGGACCCCACCTCCTCGGCCTGGAAGTGGACGGCGGACGCCACCCAGCGCGCGATGCTGACGAAGGCCGTGGCCCGCGGGGCGACCACCGAGCTGTTCGCCAACTCCCCCATGTGGTGGATGTGCCTGAACCACAACCCGTCCGGCGCCTCCGACGGCGGCAACAACCTCCAGTCCTGGAACTACCGCCAGCACGCCTCCCACCTGGCGGCGGTGGCCCTCTACGCGAAGAACAACTGGGGCGTGAACTTCGCGACGGTCGAGGCCTTCAACGAGCCCAGCTCCAGCTGGTGGACGGCGACCGGCACCCAGGAGGGCTGCCACATCGACTCGACCGTCCAGTCCGCCGTACTGCCGTACGTCCGCAGCGAGTTGGACAAGCGCGGTCTGACGTCGACGAAGATCTCGGCCTCGGACGAGACGAGCTACGACCTGGCCCGCACGACCTGGAACTCCTTCTCCTCGACGACGAAGGGCTATGTGAACCGGGTCAACGTCCACGGCTACCAGGGCTCGGGCGGCCGCAGGGACCTCCTCTACACGGACGTCGTGACCACGGCCGGCAAGGCCCTGTGGAACTCCGAGACCGGCGACAACGACGGCACCGGCTACACGCTCGCCTTCAACCTCCTCTACGACTTCCGCTGGCTGCACCCCACCGCCTGGGTCTACTGGCAGGTCATGGACCCCTCGACGAACTGGGCGATGATCGCGTACGACGCGAGCACGCTGCAGGCGGGCGCGGTGCAGACGAAGTACTACACGATGGCGCAGTTCAGCCGGCACATCCGCCCCGGCATGAAGATCCTCGACACGGGTGTGAGCAACGCGGTCGCGGCCTACGACTCGAGCGCGAGGCGCCTGGTGATCGTGGCGCTGAACACCTCGACGTCGGCCCAGACCTTCACCTTCAACCTCTCCAACTTCACCACCGTGACCGGCGGTTCGGGCGGTCTCGTCCCCCGCTGGAACACGGTGACGACGGGCGGGGACCTGTACAGGTCGTACTCGGACACGTTCCTGAGCGGGAAGTCGGTCTCGGTGTCGCTGGCGGGGAAGGCGGTGCAGACCTTGCAGATAGACGGGGTGACGATCTGACGTCCTCGCCGTCCGCTCCCTCTGGTGGGATGCCGGCCGGGCTGGTCGCGCTGGCGCTCGGCGGTTTCGGTATCGGCCTGACGGAGTTCGTGATCGCGGGGCTGCTGCCACAGGTGGCCCGGAGCCTCGCCGTGTCGGAGGCCGCGGCGGGCCGGCTGATATCCGGTTACGCCCTGACCGTCGCGGTGGGCGCGATAGCGCTGACGGCCGCGACGGCGGGGCTGCCCCGCAAGCCGGTCCTGATCGGCCTGGTGGTGCTGTTCGTCCTCGGCAACCTCATCTCGGCCCTCGCGCCGAACTATCCCGTGATGATGCTGGGACGGGTGATCGCTGCCCTGTGCCACGGCTCGTTCTTCGGCATCGGCTCCCTCGTCGCCCGCCGCCTGGTCCCACCGGAGCGCGCGTCGCGGGCGGTGGCGGTGATGTTCGCGGGCCTGACGGTCGCGAACGTGCTCGGAGTCCCCTTCGGCGCGTTGGTCGGCGACCGCTGGGGCTGGCGGGCGACGTTCTGGGCGATCACGGGGATCGGGGTGGCGGCGGTGGTCGCGATCGCGGTGCTGGTGCCGGGCTGGGCGGGGAAGGCCGCCGGGTCGGGGAGCGCCCTGCGAGGACAGCTACGGGCGATGCGCTCCCGCCAGGTCTGGCTGACCCTCACCGCGACCGCCCTCGGCTACGGCGGCATGTTCGGCGCCTTCACCTACCTCGCCTACACCTTCACCGAGGTCACCGGCTTCTCGGACACGGACGTGGCCTGGCTGCTTGTCGTCTACGGCAGCGGGCTGGTCCTCGGCAACCTGGCGGGCGGCCGCGCCGCGGACCACCACCGCGACCTCACGTTGATCATCTCCCTGGCGGCGCTGGCGGCCACCCTCGCGCTGTTCGGCCTGCTGGCAAAGAGCCCGGCCGCCTCCGTGGTCCTGGTCTTCCTCACCGGCGTGTTCGGCTTCGCCCAGGTCCCCGGCATGATCACCCGCGTCACGGACCACGCGCGGGGCGTCCCGCTGGCGGCGAGCGCGAACGTCTCGGCGTCCAACGTGGGCAATGCACTGGGGGCGTGGCTGGGCGGGCTCGCGATCAGCAGGGGGCTGGGCTACACCGCTCCGCTGTACGTGGGGGCGGGCATCGTGGCGGCGGCGCTGGCGACGATGGTGTGGGCGGCGAGCGGGCGTCCCGGCCGGATCACGTGATCCCCGCCCTTTGACCAGCACATACCTCTTCTTCGCCACGGATGGGCAGTACGGTTTCCCTCATGCGCCCCGACACGCCTGCCGAGAACGTCGACCACACCGCCGAAGCGGCCCGCCTGGAGCGAACCGCCGGCCTGTACCCGGAGGACGCCGAGGCCCTGCTCCTCCAGGCCGCGGCCCACCTGGAACTGGCCGGCGACCGCCCCGCCGCGTCCACGCTCTACGACCGCCTGCTGTCGTCCCAGACCGGCCTGGAGAACCCCTACCTGGTACGCGCCCTCAAGGCCTCCAACCTGTGGGAGTACGGCCACGAGGCCGAGGCCCGAGCGATCATCGACGGCGTCCGGGCAGCAGCCCCGCGCGACCCGGCCCCCTGGGTCATCGTGGCGGAGTCCCTGGAGGCCCACGACGAGCTGGAAGCGGCTGAGGAGACCTTCACGGAGGGGGCGCGTGTGCTCCTGACGGATGTGGAGGAGCCCCCGTACTCGACGCACCCACTGCTGTTCGGCCGCCACCGGGTGCGCAGGATGCTGGGCGTCGCCCACGACGAGTGGGACACCATCGCGGACCTCCTCCACTCGTCCCCGGTCCCCCTGGACGAGCTGCACGACCCGAAGCGGGTGTGGTCGCTGGGCTCGGACAACCCGGCGGAACTGGCAGCGGAGATCTCGCGCCTGCGGGCGGAGTTGGGGACATATCGGGAGGCTTTGTCCCGGCCGTTCCCGGTGGCTGTGCTGCACTGGCCGGCGGGGGAATTGGCAGAGCTGGTGGAGGCGTATCCGACGCTGGCGGCGGAGTACCCCTCGCATGAGGAGCATCTGGCGACGATAGAGGGGTCCCTGCGGGAGCTGGCCGCCTCCGGCACCCCGAACCTGGGGATCGTCACGGGGACGGTGCCTTCTTACGAGGCCTTCGCGGCTTCCGAGATGGCTTCACCGGGCGAGGCGGAGTTGCTGCCGCAGTATGCGACGACATTGGCGGCTCGGGGGCGGGCTGTGGAGTGGCCGCCTCAGCGGGGGGCTGGGTGTTGGTGTGGGTCGGGGCGGGTTTATGAGGGGTGTCACGGGGCGTGATCGTTTCGGGGCGGTAGCAGTGAGCTGATCGCGGTTGAGCGGTACGCCGAGCCCGCGGCCACCAAGCATCACGGGAGGAAGCAATGATCGCGCGAGTAGCCGTATGGGAGCCGATGCCCGACGACGATCGGGACTGGGTACTCGAAGCAGCAGCAGGCGTTCCGGGAGTCCATGGGGCGTACCACCTCGTCGACCCGGCCACAGGCAACGGACTGTCCATCGCGTTCTTCGAAGACGAAACAGCCGCCGCAGCCGCCCGCGAAGCCATCGTGGAGCGGGCGAAGGAGATCGGCTGGCACGACGTCCCTCACCCGGCGCCTATGTCCGAGACGATCTATCAGGTCATGCGGCATACGTAGTCGCGTCCACACCTCCCCTGTCTGAAAACGATCACTTTTCAGCGGGAGAGCTTCGATTGTCAGTGACTGCTGTTAGAACAGATCCATATCGGCGCGAAGGATCTAGGGAGCGGTCGTGGCGGAATCGGGGGACTCGGCGCAGCCGGTCGCAGGTGTCTACGAGCAACTCATCACGCGGACTCTGCATGACCGGATGGAGCGGCTCGAAGCCGCGGGCTGGAAGGCAATCGACGAAGAGGTCAGCGAAGAGTCCGCGCCCCACGTGCTGGCACGCCACATCAGCGAGGCCGTGGGGCGCAGGCTCAGTCAACTGCCCCCGAACAAGCAGGTGACGGTTGCCAACCAGATTCTCCAGTCACTGGCCACGCACGCGCCGGACCCGGATACGGACGAGGTCATAGGCACCATCGCCGATGGCCCCCGGCAGTTGCTGGCGCTTGCTGAGCGGGAGGCCCCCGGTGTCTACGCGGTACGGCCGCTCACGCCACTGTCGGAGACCGCACTCATCACCAATTCCCCCGAGGATCCAAGCCTCGGCAGCGAGCTGCGCGCTGAGCTGGCAACAGCAGACCGAATTGATCTGCTCTGCGCTTTCGTGAAGTGGTACGGCCTGCGCGTACTCGAAGACTCTCTCCGTGCCGCCGCAGAACGCGGCGTCCCCATCCGAGTCATCACAACCACCTACATCGGCGCAACCGACCGCCACGCACTCGACCGACTCGTCCGCGACTTCGGAGCCGAGGTAAAGGTCAACTACGAGACCCGCTCGACCCGCCTCCATGCGAAGGCCTGGCTGTTCCGACGCAAGAGCGGTTTCGACACCGCGTACGTAGGCAGCTCCAACCTCTCGAAGGCCGCACTGCTCGACGGCCTGGAGTGGAACGTACGCCTGTCATCCGTGGCCACTCCAGTCGTGCTCAATAAATTCGAGGCCACCTTCGACGCGTACTGGAATGACATCGCGTTTGAGTCGTACGACCCCGATCGCGACGCCCGCAAGTTGGACGAGGCTCTGATCGTGGCGGGCGGTTCGCCGTCCGGCCAAGACGCCAAGATCAGCCTCTCGGGCCTTGAGGTTCGCCCACACCCGCACCAGGCCGACATGCTGGAGCGACTGCGAGTCGAGCGTGAGGTACGCGGTCACCACCACAACTTGCTTGTGGCTGCGACCGGTACGGGCAAGACAGTCATGGCCGCCCTCGATTACCGCAACCTGCACAAGGAGTGGGGCGCCAAGGAATACCCGCGGCTTCTCTTCGTGGCACACCGCAAGGAGATCCTGCGGCAGTCGCTCCGTATGTACCGCGAAGTGCTCGACGACGCGTCCTTCGGCGAAGTGCTCTACAGCGGCGAGCTACCCCGGGACTGGAAGCACGTCTTCGCCAGCGTCCAGTCACTCACCGATCAACGACTCGACCAGTTTGCCCCGGAGCACTTCGACATCATCGTCATCGACGAGTTCCATCACGCTACCGCTGCGACATATCGCCGCGTTCTCAATCACTTCAAGCCAAAACAACTCCTTGGCCTGACCGCCACTCCCGAGCGTGCAGACGGCCTGAATGTGCAGGACGAGTTCTTCGAAGGCCGAATCGCCGCCGAGATGCGACTGTGGGAGGCCCTCGACAACGACCTCCTGTGCCCATTCCACTACTTCGGCGTGCCCGACGGCACGGACCTCACCCGCCTCAACTGGCGCTCGGGTACGTACGACCAGAGTCAGCTCGGCAACTTGTTCTCCGGGGACCTTGCGCGTGCTCGCATCGTCATCAAGCAGGTGCGGGACAAGGTGTCCGACCCGATGAACATGCGGGCGCTCGGGTTCTGCGTCAGCAGGAAGCATGCTCACTTCATGGCCAAGTGCTTCCAAGACGCAGGCATCAAGGCTGAAGCCTTGGACAGCTCGTCCAAGCCCGAGGTCCGTGACCACGTTCTGTCGCAGCTCAAGGCGGGAGAGATCCAAGTCATCTTCTCCGTGGACCTCTTCAACGAGGGCTTGGATATCCCCGACGTCGACACGATCCTCCTCCTGCGCCCAACTAACAGCGCCACCGTCTTCCTCCAGCAACTTGGTCGAGGTCTGCGGCGGACCCCGGACAAGCCCGTGCTCACTGTGCTCGACTTCATCGGCCAACATCGTGCCGAGTTCCGGTTCGAGGAGCAGTTCCGCGCGATGACCAACCTGTCGCGCAACCGACTCCTTGAGCACGCCGAGCACGACTTCCCTCTGCTGCCATCCGGCTGCCAGATCATCCTTGAGGGCAAGTCCAAGCAGCTGGTGCTGGACAACATTCGCACCCAGATCAAGGCGACCGTTCAGACCCTCGCCAAGGAAGTGCGGGCCTTCGACACACCGGTTCTCGCCGACTACCTCAAGGAGAGTCGCCGTGAAATCCGAGAGCTGTATAAGTCGAGCAACTCATGGACGACGGTCCTACGCCGCGCTGGCCTGGCCGACCTTCCTGAACAGGCCGGCGAAGAGGACCTGCTGAAGCGCGTGCATGCGTTCTTGCACGTCGACGACGGCGAACGCGCTGATGCCTACATGCGCTTGTTGAGCGATGATGCGCCGCCGTACGACTCCCTGAGCCCGAAGTACCAAACGTACGCGCGCATGCTGTTCTTCAACCTCTGGGACAAAGCTGGCGGGTTCAACTCCTACGCGGAAGGGCTTGAATCGCTCCGCGAACAACGAGCCTTCCGTAGCGAACTGCGGCAGGTACTCGACCATGTGATGGGGCAAGCCGACCACTTCCCCCTCCCTCTGGAGGGCCCGCACTCCCACATTCCCCTGAAGATCCACAGCGCATACAACCGCTCGGAGATCCTGGCAGCGCTTGGTGTCGCCCGCCTGGGCGGCCAGATGCCGGGATCGTTTGCACAGGGTGTCCTGTGGGACGAGCAAAACCAGACGGACGCACTACTGATCACCCTCGAGAAGAACGAGAAGGACTTCTCCCCCACGGTCCGGTACAAGGACTACGCGTTGAGCCCTTCCCTCTTCCACTGGGAGTCACAGAGCACGACCGCAGCCACCTCTCCCACTGGTCTGCGCTACCAGCAGCACAAGCAGCGCGGAAGCCACGTCCTGCTGTTCATGCGGCGCTACAAAGACACCGACATCGGCAAGGCCCAACCTTGGATGCTGCTAGGCCCGGCCACGTATGTCCGACACGAGGGCAGCAAGCCCATGGCCATCACCTGGCAACTGCATGAGGAGTTGCCTGCGGATGTGTGGTCGTACTCGGGTATCACCGCGAGCTGACAGGCTCGCCGGCCTTCATACGGCCTCACCGAGTTCAGCCTCAAAGTGAGTCTGAGCTCGGTCGAGTACGTCATCGGGGTCATAGCCGTGCGCACTCAGCCAGTGCAGCACGTCAGTCATGACCCCGATGGCAGCCTCCTCCGTCGCTGCGGCGCTCAGCAGACTGCCACCCTCTACCGTCGACCTACCGTGCGGGAGTGGCCAGGAGCCATACAGATCAAGGATCGCCTCAGCCCGGGTGACCCGGGGGCCATTTGCCTGACTGCCGGCGACGAAGGCACCGGTAGCGAGCTCACACCAAACCACCTTGGAGTCGCTGCGAAGAATCACACCCCATCGGTGGTCGGTCACGGTATCGACGAGTGCCATCCCTCGCCCTGACTCCAGAGCGGTACCGGCGGCAAGCAAGGTGGGCAACGCCCGCGCATCGGGATCCTCGACTTCCAGGCGTAGATATGACTCACTCAGCGTCATGCGGAGCGTCGCGGGAGTTCCCTCGCCGACATGTCGAATGACGTTGGTTACGAGCTCGGACACACAGATCTGTGCGGCATCTACGTGCTCCGACAGTCCCCACAGAATGAGCCGGAGCCTCAACGTCCGCCTCAGCTGGGCGACTTCACTCGGCTGGGCAATGAACGGGTGCAGCCAGGGCTCCCGTCCGACGCGACCACTCACGTAAATCATCTTCGACCACCTTTCGCACACGCCGTTGCGCACTGTGCATCAGTTGATGACTCCGAGTGACAGAGTCGCAGCGACTATCCCTTCGTGCAACATGCACGAGGGGATTCCCCCTTTAGGGTGATTGGCCTTTCGCGCCCCTTCCGGTGGGATGGGCCTTCCGCTAATCCACGAGGAGTTGACATGGCCGGATCTCCCACGGCTCGCCGTCGCCGACTTGCGATCGAGCTCAAACGGCTACGCGAGGAGAGCAGCCTTACCTGTAGCCAGGTAGGCAAGGAGTTGGACTGGAGCAGCTCCAAGGTGAGCCGCATGGAGACGGGACAGGGACGGGTCCAGCCCTCAGACGTCGACGCCCTGTGCCGCCTCTACGGGACCGCCGAAGAGCTACGCGATCTCCTGAAGTCGTTGGCCAAGGAGTCCAAGACGAAGGGATGGTGGCACGCTCACGGCGAAGCGATCCCCGCCTGGTTCTCTGTGTACGTCGGCCTCGAACAGGCAGCTTCCAGCTTGCGCAGCTACCAAGCCGAGTTCATCCCCGGTCTGTTGCAAACGGCCGAGTACGCAACCGAGCAGTGCCGCGCGTGGGTCGATCACACCGCTGAGGACATTCAGGGCATGGTCGACGTCCGCATGCGTCGCCAGGAGCTACTCACCAGCGAGAGCGCACCCGACCTGTGGGCCGTTGTGCACCAGAGTGCACTGCAGCACGTGGTCGGCAGCCGCCAGGTCCTGACCCGTCAACTCGAACGTATGCTGGAAATCGGTAAGTTGAAGAACGTGACCGTCCAGGTCCTGCCGTTCGACGCAGGCGCCTACCCCACCACGGGGTCCTACACGATCCTCGGCTTCCCGGAGCAAGAGGACCCCGACCTGGTCTACCGAGAGGGACTTACCGATTCGGTCTACCTCGAAGAGCCCAAGGACGTAGCCCTGTACACGAAGGCCTTCGACCACCTCAGGGCCTTGGCTCTGAGCCCTCAACGTTCGACCTTGCTGATCTCGAGACTCCTGGAGGAGCACTCCCAATGATGCCGTCGTCCAGCATCCAGTGGCGTAAGAGCAGCTACAGCAACGGTATGGGGGGTGAGTGCTTGGAGGTGGCCGTACTCGTTGGGGGCATCGCCGTGCGCGATTCGAAGGTCACCTCAGGTCCTCAACTCACTCTCAGCAGGGCCACATGGAAGAACTTCATAGGCACCATTGCCCAGACGGCGAGCTGCGTCAGCTGACGGCCTGCATCGGATCTCGAATTATCTCTCCGGTCATCTGAATGATGTACAACGTCCTGTCCTTGAAACCGCGGTGCACAATCACTGCTGGCTGATGGATCACGAATCGCGCCAGGTGCCCCTCCGTGCTCGTTGCCCGAGATAAGGCGCGCCACCATGCGCCCACCGGTCGGGGATCTGGTCACGGAAGAGGAGAGAGCGTGACGCAACACGCCACCGAGGAGGATGCCTGGGACGCCTACGGCGACGGCAGCCAAGCCAGACTGTGGGATCGTGACCCGACCCGCTTCCACTGGACGCAGTGGACTGGGCACCCCAACCACGGCCCGCAACTGGAGTTGCTGCCGACAGGCCCCGGCACAAGTGTCCTCGACTTGGGCTGTGGAAAGGGCAGGAATCTCTCCCACGTCGCTGCCCGCGGCGGTCGCGCGGTCGGTGTCGACCTGTCCGGGAATCAGATCACGGCGGCGCGTGCGCTTTCCGGTGTCCCGATGGAGTTGCACCAGGCAGACGCAACCGCGTTCCTGGACACCTGCCGAGAGGAGTTCGACGCGGTCTACAGCGTCTTCGGGGCGGTCTGGTTCACCGACCCGGAAGTGCTGTTGCCCAAGATCTGGCGGAGGCTCAAGCCCGGCGGCGTCCTGGTGTTCTCGCACCGACCGCCCGAGAACGGCGAATGCGGACCCGTTCTGCACGGCGAGGAGGCGCCGGCTATGCGGTGGTGCTATCCAGACACCGTATGGGAGAGCCGCCTGCGCGCCGTCGGTTTCGTGGACGTGGCCAGCTGGATCATCGCGCCGCCGCCCGGCAAGGAAGGCATGGTGCAGACCGTGCTCGTCAGAGGCACAAGGCCCACCACACCCCAAGGACCGTCGTAGGGACGGCGAAGCCAGTCCCGCCTCCTGACCACCCTCTTCGAGATCATTTATGCCAGGTCGGGAATATTTCGGAGTCTGCGTGGACGGGGCACGATGCCCTCCGTAGCGTCATCCACAGGGGCTATCCAGACGGGATGGCGCAGAAGGGGGCGCCATGGCGCGCGAGGATCTGACTCGGCTCACTGGGACTGTCAACGGACCCAACTGCGATGACGACGACTGCCCGAACGTCTATCGCACGACCAACGGCTCCATCGTGGTCCAAGGGAACGTGACAGATGCCTTCCGGACTCCGGAGGGTGAGGCCCTGGTGGAGATCCCCGAGTCGGTACTCAAGGAGGCCGTACGTGCTCTTGGATGGTGACGAGTGGCGGAGGGCGTTCGACGCGTACGAGCGTGACGCGTGGCGATTCGAAGCCCAGCCCACCTACACCATGCCCAGGGAGACTGAGAACGTCGCACGCTTCCTTCGCGGTGAGTCCAAGCCCGATGGCCACAACGCACGCTGGCATGAGCGCGTGCGCGGATACGTGACGTCGGGCCGCACCATTGGACGAGTACGGGTCGTGCGACAGCCGCTGACGGACTATCAGCGGTACCAGTTCGCTTGGGGAATCCCCGGAAACATAGCTGCCGGTGAGGACATCCGAATCCTGGACGTGACGCAGGATGACTACGGACTCCCCTTGTCGGGAACCGACTGGTGGATGTTCGACGAGACTCGCATAGTGCACCTGAACTTTCGAGCGGACGGAACGCAGATCAGCCGAGAGGCGTTCAACGGCGATATTGCCCCGTACTTGGAATGGAAGCGCATTGCGATAGCTCACTCGGTGCCGTTCCCCGAGTACGTGAAAGAATGCGGTGACCTTCGAACCTGAGCAGCTGGGGCAGTCGATAAACGATCTCGCACAAACGCTCCGCGAGTTGCGTAAGCGAGCCGGCCTCACAGGAGACCGGCTCGCTCGGCGTTGCAACATGCCTCAGAGCCAGATCAGTAAGTTCGAAACCGGCAAGAAGACACCGAAGCTCGTAGATGTCGAACGCATCCTGCGAGCTCTCGACGCTCCTGCCGACATCATGGCGGACGTTACGGCTCTCGCGCGCATCGCGAATACCGAGTGGCAGGACAAACGCTCGTCCTGGCGCCGCGGGATGGAGAAGCGACAGACAGAGCTGGCATCGCTGGAAAGCGAAGCCACGGAACTGAGATACTTCCTCCCTGCCATGATCACTGGCCTGCTGGCCACGCCTGAATATATTCGTGCCAGCCTGACCCACACACCGGGCGACTCTTCAAAGACGATGGCCCGCAAGCTGGAGCGCCAGGCTGTTCTCTACGACACCTCGAAGGCCTTCACCTTCGTCCTGACCGAGCAGGCTGTGCGGTGGGCGATCGTTCCGGCACCTGCCATGGCGGTGCAGATCGACCGTCTGATATCACTTTCCCGCCTTCCGAATCTTCGCATCGGCGTCATTCCAGTTGGAACCGTCATGACGCGCGGGCCGATGAACACCTTCACGGTCTACGACAACCGGCTTGCCACAGTCGAGAACCTCACCGGTCGCATGGTTTTTCGAGATTCCCGTGACGTCTCCGAGTATCTTGCGGTGTTCTCCTCCTTCGAGCAGCGCGCTTGCTTCAGAGATGAAGCAAGGGTCCTGTTGCAGCAGTGGGCCAACGACTATCGATGATCTTTAGTCCGCAACGGGAATATTGCTCGAATTCCCCGCGATGGCGATGGATCATAGATTCGCCATGAAGTCGGGGAGGAACAATGCCGGGTCCACAGAAGCCACAAGGTTACGACCTTACAGAACTTCCTGCTGAACCAAGCGCAGTGCAGGCATGTGGCACATGTCTCGGCATTTGCGTTCGGAGGAAGAATGCCCGTTCCAGAGGCGACTACAGCGCCGTATCCGACGCGAATGTGGATCTGGCTCGGCACCAGGCAGAGGCCCACGGGGAATGAACCCTGGAAGAGAAGACAGTCTCTTTGCCAACCGCCCATTGATGACGATACGCGTCTCTCGTGATTCCGGGCATACCTGGGAACCTGAGCGGGCCATCTTCAGTGCAGATGGTCTGGCCCCATTGGTCACCATGGAATGGCCCCCGTGCAAGTGCCCGCGCTGTGCGCAGCGCCAGGTGTCCTTCAACGGCTGAGGCGCTCCCCCACCCATGAACTCCCGCCCGCGTGGGCGGCGGCGGTCTGCATGGCCGCGACAGCGAAGCAGGAAGGTGCAGCAATGCTGGACGGAACCGATCTGTACGAGCTGGACATCGACGGGGCCTCCTTCGTGAAGGCATGCGGAGGGCCCTGCACCGAAGGATGCGTGACTCTGGCTCGTATCGGCGACAACGCCTGGGCCTTGGGTGACAGCAAGCGGCCGGACATGGAGCCGCTCCGGTTCACCACGGAGGAGCTGGACTCGGCCGGCATCGACCCGGCGAAGTTCGGACTGCCTGTCTGACCAACCCTCACCCCTCCCAACCGGTCCCGTTTCCAGAGGAATCGGGACCGGTTTCCCCCGATCTTCGACACCAGATGGGGACGACTGGTGCACCATCACGGATATCTGTGGGCAGGACCGAAGCAACACTTCGACAATGAAGCCCTACGGCGTCCGCCCCATCCGGAGCCGCCCCCGGCCGGAAGCAAGCCGGAGTTGATCCAGCGTTATCGCGGAGTGATGGCCGATTTCCCGACCTCGGATCTCCCGCCGCTGGAAACGGCGTACTGGCTCGTCAAACCGCGTTCCTTGGTTCGTGGCACGTGGGACGACGCCAAGGAAGCAGCGGCCTGGCTCGGTGAACGCTTGGCCGAGTACGCGCCTCGATTCGACTCGGCGAGAGACCGCGACGTGACCCGTCTCGCCTCGGTGATCAACTCCACGGCAACGTGGCTGGGTTCGGGAACTGACGTATCGCTCGGTTTCTACCTTGAGCGCCCCTCGTATCTATCACTCGCAGTAGTGACATGCTCTCCGAACCGGTCGAAGCCCCAACTAACGTGTCCTGTCCGGTGACCCACGCACCGAAGCGAACCAGGTACCAATCGCAGGCGGTCGTCGAGGACGCTGCGGCACACCCCCGGCGAACTCTGCCCCGCGTCAGCGGCGCACCAGCACCGCATGCGTGACGGTCGGCGAGCCGACCAGTTCGGACACCCGGTAGCCGTCGATCCCGTCGCCCAGATTGTCGAGCAGCCGCTCCCCGCGCCCGATGAGCATCGGCGCGATCACCAGGTGGAGCTCGTCGATCAGCTTGGCGCGCAGATACTGCTGGATGACCGCCGCGCCGCCGCCGATCCGGACGTCTTTGCCGCCCGCGGCGTCGAACGCGCGCTGGAGCACCGTCTCCAGCGGCTCGTCGGTGAAGTGGAAGGTCGTTCCGCCGGCCATCTCCAGCGTCGGGCGCAGATGGTGGGTGTGTACGAAAACGTCGTGGTGGTAGGGCGGGTTGTCGCCCCACCAGCCCTTCCAGGACTCGTCCTCCCACGGCCCGCGCTGCGGCCCGAACATGTTCCGCCCCATGATCGTGGCGCCGATGTTCTGATCGCCGCGGGTGAAGTAGTCGACATCGATTCCGGTCTTGCCCGCGGCGGCATCCTCCATCGCGGAGACGAACCAGCCGTGCAGTTCGTCACCCCAGCCGACGCCGTCACCGAAGGGGGCGTCCAGTCGCTGGTTCGCGCCGGCCACGAAGCCGTCGAGGGAGATCGTCACGTTGTGTACGCGGACCTTGGGCATGGCCTTCACCTCTCGTGTTGATGGCCTTCTCTCACCCCCTGCGTCGAACAGAGCCTGCCTGGATCGACATCCCCGCGCAGATTTTTTCGACGGGCCATACCCGTACTCAGGAGGTACAGGGTCGGTGAGCGGCGGGATCGGCCGTGACAGGTCGGGGTGGCGGTCAACCCCGCAGGTGCAGCCCGAACCCCGTACGGCCCGCGGGCTCCAGTCCCTCCTTCAGGTGCAGCGAGGGGATCTCGTAGTCGCCGAAGTTCTGCCGCCGGAAGGCGATCGGTTCGGTCGACTCCAGGGTGAGCAGGCGCTGCTCCCAGGCCTTGGCGACGTCCGGGTAGTCCTCGCCGGTCATCCGGTCGGCGCCGTACAGCACGAACGGCGGGAGCACCTCGATGCCCGGGTAGTAGAGGATGCCGTGGTGGATCGGGAAGAGGAGGTCGTCGATGGGGCCGTTGATGCCGCGGGCGGAGTAATGCGACTCCGGGCCGCCGGCGGTCACCGACAGCAGAGCCCTCCTGCCGGCGAGGGTGCCCTCGCCGAAGCGCTCGCCGTACCTGGTGTCGCCGTGCTCGCCGACCCCGTACGCGAAGTGGTAGGTGAACACCCGGTCCACCCAGCCCTTGAGGATCGCGGGCATCGTGTACCACCACAGCGGGAACTGGAAGATGATCGTGTCGGCCCACAGCAGCTTCTCCTGCTCGGCGCGTACGTCCGGGGTGAGCGTTCCCGCGTCGAAGGCCCGGCCCGAGTCGAGCGCGACCTTCAGCGGACTTGAGGCGTGGGGGCCGTAGTCCGCGGCGTCCACGACCGCCTTCCAGTTCATCGCGTACAGATCGCTCACCCGTACCTCGTGCCCGGCGCTCTCCAATGTGGACACCGCGAGGTTCTTCAGCGAGCCGTTGAGCGACTTCGGCTCCGGGTGGGCGTAGACGATCAGCGTCTTCATCGGAACTCCTTCGGATCGGGTGCCTTCGATCCTGGGCGCCGCGGCGCCCGGCGTTCAGGGGCTCCTCTTCCGTCGGACGGGACTTCCTGGTATTGGCAGGACCACCCTCACGGGCAACTCCGAGGCCATACTGGGGACATGGACGATCTTGCGGGCTTCCTGCGGACCCGGCGTTCCCGGGTCGACCCGGCGGCCGCCGGTATCCCCACCGACAGCCGCCGCCGGGTCGAAGGGCTGCGCCGCGAGGAGGTCGCGCACCTGTCCGGAGTCAGCGTCGACTACTACGTACGCCTGGAGCAGGGCCGCGCTACCCAGCCCTCCGAGCAGGTTCTCGACGCGCTCGCCCGCGTCCTCGGCCTCGACGAGACCGAACGCGGGCATCTCTACCGGCTTGCCCGGCAGCGCCGCCGCCGCGCCAAGGCACCGGGCGGGCGGATCCGGCCGGAGCTGCTACGGGTCCTCGACCTGGTCGCCGACGCGCCTGCACTGATCATGAACCACCGCCTGGACGTACTCGCGGGGAACCGCCTCGCCGGGCTCCTCTACGGCCGGCCGATGCCGGGCCTGAACACCGCGCGGCACATCTTCCTCGAGGAGGCCGAGCGCGGCCTGTACGCGGACTGGGAGCAGTGCACCCTCGACGTGGTCGGGCATCTGCGCCTGGCCGCCGGCAAATATCCGGAGGACTCCCGACTGGCCTCGCTCATCGGCGAGTTGGCGATGGGCAGCGAGCGCTTCCGCCGCCTGTGGGCCCGCGCGGACGTGCGCGCCCGCACACATGGGCGCAAGGCGTACCGGCACCCGCTGGTCGGAGTGCTGGAACTGCACCAGGAGAACTTCGCGCTGCCGGACGAGTCGGGTGTGGAGCTGCTGGTGCTCTCCGCGGACCCCGGCAGCCCCGCCGCGGACGGGCTGCGCCTGCTCGCGGGCCTGGGTGCGGACAGCGGTGACGCACACAGCAGTGACGCGCACAGCAGTGACGCGCATCTACAGGTGACCGACTGACGCGCGAGGCGTCCGCCTCCTTGGGACCCTCGCCACCTCGGGAGATCCGGCTCCAGGGGAGCGACATCCCCTCGGTGGACCCAGCAACACCCCCACATCCACCGCCTGGCCGCACTGCCCAATCACCCCGTGTCCGCCATTGTCGTGGGGGTCGGCGGACGCAGCCGACGGGTTCGTCAGCAGCAGGGGGAAACAGCATGTCCGAAGAGGCAGTTGGGGCACGACGTGGGATAGGGCGACGCGGCTTACTGGCCGGGGCCGCCGCCGTTACGGGTACGGCTCTGGTGGGCACGGCGGCCGGCGGAACGGCACGCGCGGCCGGAACGAGGGCCGGAGGCGGCGCCGGTACCGGCCCGGTGGCGTTCACCCACGCCACCGTGATCGACGGATCGGGAGCACCTCCGGCCTCCGACATGACGGTCGTCGTCGAGGGCGGCCGTATCACCGCACTCGCCCCGAGCGCACGGACCCGGCTCCGCCCAGGCACCCGCACGGTCGACCTGACCGGCAAGTACCTGATCCCGGGACTGATCGAGGCGCACACCCACAGCGACGGCCCGGAGACGGTGGTCCCGGCGCTGTACGCCCTCACCGGCGTCACCACGGTCCGGGAGATGCGGGGCCAGCCGGTCCACCACGAGTGGCGCGAGAAGATCCGCAGCGGTGCACTGCTCGGCCCCCGCTGGGTCATCGGCAGTCCCATCGTGGACGGCGCGCCCTCGCTCTGGGCGGCCGACGTGGGCCCGACCATCGAGGTGCGCGACGCGGCCGGGGCCCGGCGCGCCGTTCGGCGGGTCAAGCGCGAGGGCGCGGACTTCGTCAAGGCGTACTCCCGGCTGTCCCGCGAGGCCTACTTCGCCCTCGCGGACGAGGCCCGGCGCCAGGGCATCCCGCACCTGGGGCACTGCCCCGACACCGTACGGATCGCGGAGGCGAGCGCGGCCGGCCATCGCACCATCGAGCATCTGCACGCCCTGCTCCTGGCGACCTCACGGCACGAGAAGGAGATACGGCGCCGGCTGGCCGCCGTACGGATCGACCCGCGCGACCCCAGCAGCCTGTCCCGCTACCACAGCTGGTTCCAGCAGGTGCATCCCCTCGAATGGCGCGCGGTGCAGGGCTACGACCGGGACCGGGCGGACGCCCTCTTCCGGAGCCTTGCGGTCCACGGGACCGCGGTGGTCCCCACGCTGAGCGTGCACCGCACGCTGGAGCTGCCCGACGACGTTCCGTCCCGGGCCGAGGAGTGGAAGTACCTGCCCGCCTGGCAGGTGGAGAGCTGGCCGGACCAGCTGACGGCCCTGACCGGTGGGCGCACCGCCGAGCAGGCCCGGCAGATCCGGGGGATCTTCGCGCACCGGCTCAGGCTGGTGAGCGAGCTGCACGGCGCGGGCGTACGGCTGGCGGCGGGCACCGACACCGGCACGGGATACCTCGTCCCGGGCTTCGCCCTCCACGACGAGCTGGCGCTGCTCGTGGCGGCCGGGCTCACTCCGGCTGAGGCGCTGCGCTCGGCCACGCGGGACGCGGCCCGCACCCTCGGCCTGTCCGACGTCGGCACCGTGGCGCGCGGACAGGCCGCCGATCTGCTCGTCCTCGACGCCGACCCGACGCGCGACATCCGCAACACCCGCCGTATCCACGGCGTGGTCGTCGACGGCAGGTGGATCCCGCCCGAGGAACGCCGCCGGCTGCTTGCGGCGGTGGAACAGGCCGCCGCGCAGACCCCGCCGCCCCAGGAGGGGGCGAGCATGACGGGCTGCGGCTGCGGCGGACACCCCTGACAGCCCGCCGGCAGCGGCCTCCTGGCGGAAACGGGGCAGCTTCGTCCAGCCGCCCCCTCCTGTCGATGCCCGGCGCTGGGCCCTTCGGGGCAACTGGCGCGTCACCCTGTCTAGGCGTGCCGCCCCCACTGCCCCCGGTGCACGACGTCGTCCGCGCCCCGTCGGCGTTCCTTGACGCGACTGCTCTGCGGGGGCACGTCGTCGGCGCGGTGGCCGACCGTGATCCCTCCGATGGGGGCGTACTCCTCGGGGATCCCGAACTCCTCGCGGAACGGCTGCAGATGTTCCGGCATGATGCCGAAGAAGCAGGCGCCGAGGCCTTCGTCGACCGCGGTCAGCAGCATCAGGAGGGCCGCCATGCCCGTGTCGATGTGCCAGTACGGGGCGGGCCAGCGGGCTTCGGCGCGGTCCTCCCAGCCCTTGTCGGGTTCGGCGTAACGCTCCAGGTAGGCGGCCTTGTGGGCGAGGGGTACGACGACCAGCGGGGCGTCCTGCATGGTCGGCGTCTTCTCGACGCGGCTCGGCACGAAGGGCCAGAAGCGGGCGCGGTCGGCGGGGTCGGTCAGGGCGAGGAAGGCCCAGCCCTGGGAGAAGCCGGCCGAGGGTGCGCGGAGTGCGGAGGCGAGGATGCGCTCGATCACCTCCGGCGTCAGGGGTTTGTCGGAGTAGTGCCGGATCATACGGCGACGACGGACCACTTCGGAGAATTCCATGGGGGCGGATCCTGCCATGAACTCCCCGGCTGCCAAGGGAGGTTGAGCGGATCTTGCCGCCTCCTTCACCTCCTGCGTGGGACGGCCCCTCGGCGTCATGCCGCCGTCCGCCGGAGATGCTCGTCGATGAGGGCGAGGGTGGCCTCCGGCTGCTCGATCTGCGGCAGGTGCCCGGCCTTGGGGATGACTTCGAGCCGCCCGTCGCCGAAGGCGGCGGCGTAGGCGGCCCCGTAGGCGGGCGTCACGATGCGGTCGCTCTCGCCCCATACGAGAAGTGCGGGCGTCCGTACACGCCCCAGCCGGTGCAGCAGCTTCGGGTCGTGCATGTTCGGGTCGCCGGCGAGCGTGCGCATGGTGGCCATGTTGGCCTGGCGGACGGCGAGTTGGTCCGCGGGCAGCGAGGCCGGGTCGATGTAGTAGCGGTCCGGGTCGTGCCAGGAGAGTTCCGCCGCGGTGCGGGGGTCGAGGGCGAAGTAGTCGGCGATCGGCTCCGACTCGACCCGCACACCGACGGCGTCGATCAGCACCAGGCCGCTGATGCGCTGCCCGCTGTCCCGTACGGCCATCTCGGCCGCGACCCAGCCGCCGAGGGAGGAGCCGACGACCAGGACGTCGTGCAGGTCGCGGTCCTGGAGGAGGTGGAGGTAGGAGAGGGCGAGGTCGTCGACGCCGGTGCACCAGTCGGGGCGCGGGGTGCCGTCCCAGCCGGGGTGGACGGGGGCGAGGACGCGGGCGGCCGGGGACAGGTGCCGGGCGATCCCGGCGACGGTGGCGGGGCCTCCGCCACCGTGGAGGACGAGGACGGGACGGTCGGAGCTGCGATCCGTAGGCACGGAGCTGTGGTCTGTAGGCATGCCCGAGAGCATAACTAAAGATGTTTATATAAGCTAGCTTAGTTTTCGGGTAGACTTCCTCCATGCACGCTGACCTGCAACTTCTCGGCCGGGCGGTCAAACAGGCCCAGTACCGCCAGCACCGCACCCTGGACAGCGCCCTGGCTGCGGTCGGCACGACCCTCGCCCAGTGGGACGCGCTCCGCGCGATCAGCCGTACGCCCGGGGCATCGGCACGCGAACTGGCCGCGGCCACCTTCCAGACCGAGCAGGCCTTCGGCACGCTGGTGGGCCGGCTGACCGCACAGGACCTGGTCGAGCGCCGTCCGGGTCGCGGCCGCCGCATGGAGCACCACCTCACACCGGCGGGCGAACGGGTCCTGAAGGCCGGCCACAAGGTGGCCGACGAGGTGCTGACGGAGTGCTTCGCACCGCTCTCCGAGCCGGACCGGGCGACGCTGCTGGAACTGCTGGAGCGCCTGAACGGAACGGCCCCAAGTCCCTGACCGAGCGGCCGCTCCGCCCGTTCGACCGGATGCGTTATCGTGCCTGTTCGATCTCCCTCATTCGCGAACGGAAACCGCGGAAGGAGTTCGGACGGGGATCAGAAGGAGACACGGTGTCGGATCTTGGGCGGCTCGTCGCCGGCCGGTATCTGCTGGTCGAGCGGGTGGGCAGCGGCGGCATGGGCACCGTGTGGCGCGCCGAGGACAAGGTGCTCGGCCGCCATGTCGCCGTGAAGAAGCTGCACGTCCCGCCGCACCTGCACGAGGACGAGGTCCGCACGCTCCACGAGCGCACCCGGCGCGAGGCCCGCAGTGCCGCCCGGATCACCCACCCCCATGTCATCGTGGTGCACGACGTCGTCGACGACGAGGGCCTGCCGTGCATCGTCATGGAGTACATCCCCTCCGCCACGCTGAGCGACGTCCTCAAGCGCCGGGGTGCGCTGCCGCCCCACGAGGCCGCCCGGATCGGCCGCGCCATGGCCGCCGCACTGCGCGCCGCCCACAACGCCGGGGTCCTGCACCGGGACGTCAAGCCCGCCAACGTCCTGCTCGCCGAGGACGGCCGGATCGTCCTCACCGACTTCGGGATCGCCATGGAGTCGGGCACCTCCTCGCTCACCAAGTCCGGCGAGCTGATCGGCTCCATCCGCTATCTGGCCCCCGAGCGTCTCAGGGCCTCGAGCACCGGGCCCGGACCCGCCGGCGACCTGTGGGCCCTGGGGGCGACGCTGTACCAGGCGGTCGAGGGCCGGCACCCGTTCCAGCGCGCCACCCCCATCGAGACCGCGTACGCCATCGCAACCGATCCCTACGAGCCCCTGCGCAACGCAGGCGACCTGGCCCCGGTGATCGAGGGCCTGCTCCTCAAGGAGCCGGAGCAGCGCATGGACGTGCACGAGGTCGAACGCCGCCTCGACGACGTGACGGCCACCCGGACCGCACCCCTCGACCCGCCCACGCGCCCGGAACCCGTCAGCGCCGTCAGGCCCCCCGCCCGAAAGGGAGGCGGCAACCGCCGTCGTACGGCGCTGCTGACGGTCTCCGCGGTGGCGCTCGCCGCCTGTGCGGCGGGCGGCGCGCTGTGGTGGTTCAAGGGCGGCGCGGACACACAGGGCGGCCACACCTCCCGGGCGACCGCCTCGACGCCGTCTCCTTCTCCGAGCACGGGCCCCACGGTCCCCGCCGTGCCCACCGGCTACCACCTGGTGAAGGCGGACACCGGTATCTCCGTTCCCGTGCGGGACGGCTGGACCCGTAAGACGCTGCCCGGCGGCGAGGTCGGCTACATAGACCAGTCCGGCCGGGTGGGCCTGCGGGTCAACGTCGTCCAGTTCGCGGGCACCGATCCCGTGCGGCACTGGCGCGACACGGAAGAGGACCAGACCCGCCGGGACAACCCCGGCTACGAACGCGTCCGGATGACCGAGACCACCTTCCGCGGCCGGCCCGCCGGCTACTGGGAATTCACCTTCGACGGCAGGGCCCGCAAGTACCGCGCGGCCGAACTGGCCTTCGCCGGCACCGACGGCACGCAGTACGTGATCTACCTCTCCGCTCCCAATGCCCAATGGGGCGAGTACCGGCCGGTGTTCGACGCGGCCGTCAACGGGGCCCGCCCGAGTCCGGCTTCGTAGTCCCGCGGCGCGGGCTCCACTGCGGCCGCCCGGCCGGTTTTCGTACGGAGCCGGGCGCCGGATCCGGCGTCGGAGGCCGAGGCCGAGGCCGACGGCGTGGGCGTGGCGGCGGTGGTCACCACACGACCGCCCGCGGATTCGCCACCCATCCGCTCTGCGCATGCCGGTGGGCGGCCGGCTTGGCACCCCGGCGGTGCAGGACGCGGCACCCGCCTTCGCCTTCGCGGCCGTACGGGCCAGGTCGGCCCCGGAGTGCAGCAGCCCGGGATGCGCGTAGGCCGCCACGGGGGTCACCGCCGTCGCCGACGGGCTGCTGTTCCTGCGGCGCCGTGACCGGGCCCGGCAGGGCGGCGCCCGGTGACACGTCGTAGTAGCCCTACGCGGTGGCCGGTCGCGACCTGCCCTGGCCCTCCTTCGCCGACCGGGCCTTCCCGGTCACCGCCGATGCCGCCGCCGTGAGCGGCTTCGCGATGTCCTCCAGGGAGCGGCGTTCCGCCCGTACCGCCAGGAACGCCGCGACCAGGCCCGCCGCGCACATCAGGGCCGCGCCGATCTGGAAGGCGAGGACCGTGTCGGCGACCTTGCCCGTGCCCGTGAGGTCGGCGAACAGCAGCGGGCCGCTGATCCCGCCGGCCGCGGTGCCGAGGGCGTAGAAGAAGGCGATGGACATCGCGCGGGTCTCCATCGGGAAGACCTCGGAGACCGTCAGGTAGGCGCTGGACGCGCCGGCCGACGCGAAGAACAGGACCGCGCACCAGCAGGCCGTCAGCGTGCCCGCGCTCAGCGAGCCCCGGTCGAACAGCCATGCCGTGCCGAACAGCAGCAGACCCGAGATCAGATACGTCGACGAGATCATCACCCGGCGGCCGACCGTGTCGAAGAGCTTGCCGAGCAGCAGCGGACCGCAGAAGTTGCCGATCGCGATCACCGCGAAGTAGTAGCCGGTGTCGCCGGTCGGGACGTCGAAGAACTTCGTCAGGATCGCGCCGAAGCCGAAGGTGATCGCGTTGTAGAGGAAGGCCTGGCCGATGAAGAGCGAGAAGCCGAGGACCGAGCGCCGGCGGTAGTCGGAGAACAGCGTCCGGGCGATCTCCACGAAGCTCACGCTGCGGCGCTGGTGGATCGTGATCTCACCCTCGGGGCGCTCCAGCGGCTGTCCCTTCTCCGCCTCCACCCGTTCCTCGATCGACGTCACGATCTCTTCCGCCTCACGGTCCCTGCCGTGGATCAGCAGCCACCGTGGACTCTCCGGGACATGGCGTCGTACGAGAAGGATCACGAACGCCAGGAGCGCGCCGAGGGCGAACGTCAGTCGCCAGCCCACGTCCTTCGGGAGGATGGCGGTGTTCAGGGCGACGATCGACAGCAGCGAGCCGCCCACCGCGCCGAGCCAGAAGCTGCCGTTGATGATCAGGTCGACGCGGCCGCGGTAGAAGGCCGGGATGAGCTCGTCGATCGCCGAGTTGATCGCCGCGTACTCGCCGCCGATGCCGAAGCCGGTCAGGAAGCGGAAGGCGAAGAACCACCAGCTCGAGAAGGAGACGGCGGTCAGGGCGGTGGCCGCGAGATACACGGCCAGGGTGATCATGAAGAGCTTCTTCCGGCCCCAGATGTCGGTCAGCCGGCCCCAGAACAGGGCACCGGCACACGCTCCCGCCACATACAGGGCGGCCGCGATGCCGGTGACCTGGCCCGAGGAGATCGGCAGGCCGCTGCCGGACTCGGAGAGCCGGCTGGCGATGTTGCCGACGACCGTGACCTCCAGACCGTCGAGGATCCAGACGGTGCCGAGGCCGATGACGATCGTCCAGTGCCAGCGCGACCATGGCAGACGGTCGAGACGGGCGGGGATGTCGGTGGTCACGGTGTGGCCGGTTGCGGCGGTGGCGCTGCCGCTGGGCTGTGCGCTGGGCATGGGCTCCCTCCTCACTGAGCGGAACCCCGGTCGAGTGCCCTGGCGCTGCCGCTCTACGCCCGGGCCGGATTGCCCCGCCCGTGCCCAGAGGCCTGCCCTACGCCCCCAGCGCCCGCGACACCGTATAGATCAACAACCCGGCCAGCGAGCCGACCACCGTGCCGTTGATCCGGATGAACTGCAGGTCGCGGCCGATATGAGCCTCGATCTTGCGGGTGGTGTGCTCGGCGTCCCAGCCGGCCACGGTGTCGGTGATCAGGGAGGTGATCTCCTTGCGGTAGGTGGTGACCACGTAGACCGCCGCGCCCTCCACCCAGCCGTCGACCTTCGCCTGCAGCTTGGGTTCCACGGCCATCCGCGCTCCCAGCGACAGCAGCGAGGCCCGCACGCGCAGCCGCAGCTCACTGCGCTCGTCCTCCGCCGCCGACACGATCATCGACCGTACGGCGGTCCAGGCGGACGCGATCAGGTCCTGCACCTCGCCGCGGCCCAGCACCTCGCCCTTGAGGCGTTCCACACGCGTGCGGGTGTCCGTGTCGGACTGAAGGTCGGACGCGAAGTCGGCGAGGAAGCGGTCGAGGGCGCCGCGGGCCGGGTGGGTGGGCATGTCCCGCATCTCGGTGACGAAGCGCAGGAGTTCCTTGTAGACCCGCTCGCCGACCCTCTTGTCGACGAAACGGGGCGTCCAGCCGGGGGCGCCGCCCTGGACGGCCTCCATGATCTCGGTGTCGTGCCAGACCAGCCAGTCGTGCGCGCGCGTGACGATCAGGTCGACGACCCGTTTGTGGCCGCCGTCCGCGACGATCTTCTCCAGCATCTTTCCGATGCCGGGTGCGATCTCCTGGGCGTCCGCGCGCCGCGTGATCGCCTCGCCGACCACCGCCTGGACGTCCGAGTCGCGCAGCACGGTCAACGCTCCCCTGAGCGCGGCCGACAGCTCGGCCGTCACCCGGTCCGCGTGCTCGGGGTCGGCGAGCCAGGCGCCGAGCCGGCTGCCGATGCCGACGGCGCGCAGCCGCTGTCGTACGACGTCCTCGGAGAGGAAGTTCTCGCCGACGAACTCGCCCAGGGAGACCCCCAGCTGGTCCTTCTTGGTCGGGATGATCGCCGTGTGCGGGATCGGCAGGCCCAGCGGGTGCCGGAAGAGGGCGGTGACCGCGAACCAGTCGGCGAGCGCACCCACCATGCCCGCCTCGGAGGCGGCGGCGACATAGCCCGCCCAGGGGCCCGCCCCGGAGTTCTCCGCCCACGTGGCGAGGGCGTACACCAGCGCCACGAAGAGCAGCAGTCCGACCGCCGTGAGCTTCATACGGCGCACCCCGCGCTGCTTCTCCTCGTCGGCGGCGCTGAACGTCGTCATCGTGCGGGCGGTGACGCCCTTCTCCACCGGATTCGTGCGCTCCATACACTCCACCCGTTCGTGATCCCCTGCACACATTGTCCCTTCCTGACCGACTACTGGAACGGAACGAGAGTTCCCTGCGTCTGTCAGGAGGGGGAGGCTCTTCGTGAACTCCGGTGGCCCAAAGGGGGGTCCTGTTCGGCCACCCCTCACCCCATGCCGCATCATGGGGTGATCACTTCGGAGCCTCGGGCTCCACTTGCCCGAGGAGAACCGCACCGCATGACCAAGCGTCACGGTTATGCCCTGCTTGCCGCGCTCATCGCCGTGATCGTGGGCCTTTCCACCGCCATATACGTCGGGGTCGCAGCCGACGACGGCAGCACCGGCACGACCGCCCTCGGCAGGGGAAGCGCCCCGCACAACCCCGCCGCTCCCGCCTCCACGGGCATCTGGGTCGGCTCCTGGTCGGCCTCCCCGGCCGCCGCCGAGCCCGGCACCGAGACGTTCGGCATGGCGGGCCGCTCGGTGCGCAACGTCGTGCACACGAGCGTGGGCGGTACGAGTGCCCGTATCACCCTCTCCAATCTCTACGGCCAGACGGCGCTGACCATCACGCACGCCTCGATCGCCGTGGCCGTCGCCTCCGACACCGCGGCGGCCTCCGCGGACACCATGCGGCGGCTGACCTTCGGCGGCAGCACCACGGTCGTCGTCCCGGCCGGACAGCAGGTCCTCAGCGACGCCGTCCGCATCGTGATCCCGGAGGGCGGTGACGTACTGGTCACCACGTACTCCCCGACCCCCTCCGGCCCGGTCACCTACCATCCGCACGCACGCCAGGTCTCCTACGTCGCCGAGGGCGACCTCACCGAGGACGTGACCGGCACCGGCTACACCGAGCAGACGCCGTTCTGGCGCTACCTCACCGCGCTGGACGTGCTGAGCAACGACTCGGACGGCACCGTCGTCGCGTTCGGCGACTCCCTCACCGACGGCATAACGTCCACGCAGAACGCCAACCACCGCTGGACGGACGTCCTTTCGGAGCGGCTGCGCACGGCGATCCGCTCCGGCGAGGACCTGCCCCGCTACAGCGTCGTCAACGAGGGCATCAGCGGCAACCAGGTCCTCGCGAGCGGTCTGGGCCGCCCCGCCGACAACCAGAGCGGCCTCAGCCGCTTCTCCCGTGACGCCCTCGCCCGTACGAACGTCAAGGTCCTCGTCATCGACCTCGGCGTCAACGACATCCTGCGCAACCCCCGCCTCGCCGACCCGGACAAGGTCCTCGACGGCCTGCGCACCCTGGTCCGCGAGGCGCACTCCCACGGCATCAAGGTCATCGGCGCCACCCTGATGCCCTTCCAGGGCCACCGGGGCTACACCGCGGCCCGCGAGGCGGTCCGGCAGGAGATCAACGCCGAAATCCGCTCGGGCCGCATCTACGACGCGGTGGTCGACTTCGACAAGGCCCTACGGGACCCGTACAACCCCCGCCACCTCCGCTCCGACTACGACTCGGGCGACCACCTCCACCCCACGGACAAGGGCTTCGCCAGGATGGCCGAGGCCTTCGACCTCGATGAACTGAGGGGCTCGGCACCGGCGGAGCTTTAGCCGACCGCCGTAGCCTGCGGGCAATCGTGCCGCCTGGGGCGGCTCCCGACCCAAAGAGAGGCGGCACCCGGCAAGCGCCGGTGAGCGATCCCGCCGTCACCCCAGCCGCACCGCCGGGTCAGTACTCACCGCCCCGCCGCCGATCCCGCCGCTCCCGCTGCCGCTCCCGCCGCTCCTCATGCCGCTCACGGCGCTCCTCATGCAGGTCCCGCCGCCACTCCCGATGCTCCTCCAGCATCCGACGATGATCGGCGAACCCCTCATCCAGCGAGTGCGAGCGCCCACGCTCCAGCTTCCCCTGCCGCCGCTCCTCCTTGAGCCGCCGCCGCTCCTCCCGAGTCGGCTTCCGCTCGATCCCGACCCCACCCCAGAAGGCAAACCCGTTCACGATCACCCGCGGCGCCCCGGGCGCCCCCGGCACGCCCTCCTCGCTGTGGTCGAACCCACCCATGATCCCGATGCCACGCACCACGACCTCGACACCGGGCGGCACGATGATGTTCATCCCGCCCATGATGGCAACGCAGTTGATCTCGACCTCGCGGTCCGCGAAGTTCGCCTCGCGCAGATCGATCTCCCCGCCGCCCCAGAAGGCGAAGCAGTTGAACACCTTCGGCACGGTCCAGCGCCCCTTGCGCTGAAACCCCGACATCACGGCGACCGCCCACGAGGAGGACCCCTCGCCGCCGACGACCCGCCCGGCCCAACTCCCGCTCGGCACAGGCTCCTTGACCAGCGACACGGGAGGCGGCGGGGTGACCCCTGCGGCCGGCAGATCACGGGTGATCGGCGTGAGTTCGCCGTACGTCCGCGCCTTGTAGGTGGCTTCCAGCCGCTCCTCGAACTCCTCCATGTCGAGACGCCCCTCCGCGAGGGCGTCCCGCAGGACCTCGGCGACTCGTTCACGATCGGCGTCGGATGCGCGGAGCTCCGGGACTGCGGCGTCGTCGGTCATACAAATCAGCCTACGAGTTCGCCCGCCCCGCGGCTACGAGACCGCTTTCTCGGCCTGTCCCGGGGCCGAGCCGGCATACATCTTGGCGATCACGTCCTCGATGTCCGGCTCCCGCACCGAGAGATCCGCCAGCGGATACTCCGCCGCGATCCGTGCCACCAGCGCCGCCGCGGACTCCCCCGCCGGGAACGCCAGCCACTGCCGCGGCCCCTCCACCTTGACCACCCGGGCGGGCGCCGCCTCGATCGGCGCCGTCTCCCGCTCCAGGTCCACCACCAGGGTGCGTTCGCTCTCCCCCACCTCGTGCAGCCCGGCGAGCGCTCCGTCGTACATGAGCCGTCCGTGGTCGATGACCATCACCCGGGAGCACAGCTGCTCGATGTCCTGGAGGTCGTGCGTCGTCAGCAGCACGGTGGTGCCCCGCTCGGCGTTCAACTCCCGCAGGAACCCCCGCACCTTGGCCTTGGAGATGACGTCAAGGCCGATCGTCGGCTCGTCCAGGTACAGCACCTCGGGGTCGTGCAGCAGCGCCGCCGCGATGTCCCCGCGCATCCGCTGCCCGAGCGACAGCTGCCGTACCGGGACGTCCAACAGGTCGGCCAGTTCCAGGAGTTCGACACAGCGGTCGAGGTTCTCGCGGTAGCGGGCGTCCGGGATCCGGTACATGCGGTGCATCAGCTTGTACGAGTCGATCAGCGGCAGGTCCCACCACAGCGTCGTACGCTGCCCGAACACCACCCCGATACGGTGCGCGAGGCGCGTCCGCTCGCGGGACGGGTCGATGCCGGCGACCCGCAGCCGGCCGCCGGACGGGGTGAGGATCCCCGTCAGCATCTTGATCGTCGTCGACTTCCCGGCGCCGTTCGGCCCGATGTAGCCGACCATCTCACCGCGCGCCACGGTGAAGGAGATGCCGTCGACGGCCCGCACCTGCCGCCGCTCACGCCTGAGGAACCCGGTCTTCCTGCGTACGTCGAAGACCTTCTCCAGGCCGTCCAGTTCAATGAAGGCGTCCATCGTCACCCCGCTAACTCCCCGTACTCCGATAGGACCTGAGCCCCGCCCGCCACGCCAGACCGGACAGCGCAAGGCACGCCACCGCCACCAGGGGCGGCGCGAAGGCCACCCACTGCGGCAGCCCGAGCGGCATCGGCCGCCCCAGCACATAGGCCGCGGGCAGCCAGGTGACGAAGGCCAGCGGCAGCAGGAACGTCACCCCGCGCACCAGCTCCCGGCCGAACACCGTCGGCGGATACTGCAGCAACGTCGCGCCGCCGTACGTGAACGCGTTCTGCACCTCGGACGCGTCCTGCGCCACGAACTGGAAGGCCGCGCCCGCCACGAACACCGCGCAGAAGATCCCCGCGCCGCTCAGCACCATCACCGGCATCAACAGCACCCGCAGCGGCGTCCAGTCGATGTCGACGGCGGCCAGCGCATACCCGAGCACCAGCGCACCCTGCATGATCCGCCCCAGCCTGCGCAGCGCGAACCGGTCGGCCGCGACCTGCGCCAGCACCGGCGCCGGACGCACCAGCAGCGTGTCCAGCGTCCCGTCGCGCACCCGCTGCCCCAGCCGTTCCATCGAGCCGATCGCCAGGTCCGCGAACCCGAAGGCGACGCTCGACAGGCCGTACAGGAAGGCGACTTCGGGCAGCGGCCAGCCGCCCAGCACCTTCACCCGCGAGAACATCAGCAGGATCCCCACGAAGTCCAGGGCGGTCACCGCGAAGTTGGCGAACGTGGTCATCGCGAAGGACGCCCGGTACGCCATCGTGGACCGGACCCACATCCCGCCGATCAGGCGGTACGCCCGCAGCCCCTCCACCACCCGGCTCACCTCAGCCACCCTGAACGACCACCCTCCGCGTCGCCACCGACTGCAGCAGCTGCCCCGCCCCCAGCAGCACCACCGCCCACGCCCCCTGGAAGGCGAACGTCCCCCACGGATCGGCCTCGCCGAGCAGCACGTCCGCCGGCTTCTGCAGCAGCGCCGACCACGGCAACTCCCGTACGACATCGCCGAGCGCGCCCGGGAACACATTGAGCGGCAGCATCATCCCCGAGCAGAAGAACCCCGCGAGCATGGTCATGTGCGTCACGCCGGTGCCGTCCATCAGCCAGAACGTCAACAGCGCGACCAGGTACCGGATACCGAATCCGACCACCATGGCCAGCACCAGGGTGACCAGGAACGCGCCCCAGGCCGCCACATCCCCCGGCAGCGCCACCGGAAAGACCAGCGCACCGAACGCGAACGGGATCACGCCCCGTCCGAGCAGTTGGAACAGCGCGCGCCCCACGTCGGCCGCCAGCCACCACAGTTGGAGATCGGCGGGCCGGTACAGGTCGATCGCGACGTCACCCGTCCGGATCCGTTCGATCAACTCGCCCTCGACGCCGCCGCCCCCGATCGCCAGCGCCGCGAAGATCGCCTGGCCCAGCCACACATAGGTCACGGCCTGCGCCTGGTCGTACCCTCCGAGGTGCGGCTTCTCGTCCCACAGCGCCAGATACGTGTAGACGAGGATCACTCCGAAGACGGTATTGGTGAACACGCCGGCCGCAGTGGCCGCCCGATACGTCGCGTAACGTCTGAAACCGCCCGCTACGACGGCCGCGTACAACCGTCCCGAGCCCACGTCAGTCAACCTCCCGGACCGCCCGACACCGAAGCGCAGGAGCCTAGTCCGCCGGTAGTGACGTACGCCACGCATTTTCCCGAGGGGACGCGTGCCGTGATCCGGGAACGGAACGCATGGTGCGAGAGTCTTCAAGAGGGGGCGCAGATGGCGTACGAGGGCGTACGGGAACGTACGACGCGAAACAGGAGTCCGTGCACGAGATGAGCGACCAGCCGCAGCCGCAGCAGCCGAACCAGGGCTGGGCACAGAGAGAGCCGCAAGGCGCTGCCGAGCCGGGCGCTCCCCTGCCGGGCGGCGGGAAGCCGAAGCGGCCCAGGCGCACCGGCTGGCGCCGGCTCATCCCGACCTGGCGGATGGTGCTCGGCACCATCGTCATCGGGACACTGCTGCTGATCGGCCTGTTCTTCCTGGGCTACTCACTGGTCAAGATCCCGCCGGCCAACGCCCTCGCCACCAAGCAGGCCAACGTCTACCTCTACGCGGACGGCTCCCAGATCGCCCGCGACGGTGACATCAACCGGGAGAACGTGACGCTCGCCCAGGTCTCCAAGGACGCCCAGCACGCCGTCCTGGCCGCCGAGGACCGCGACTTCTACTCCGAGTCCGCCATCGACCCCAAGGCGATGCTGCGCGCGGCCTGGAACACCGCCACCGGCAAGGGCAAGCAGTCCGGCTCGACGATCACCCAGCAGTACGTGAAGAACTACTACCTCGCGCAGGAGCAGACGCTCACCCGCAAGGCCAGGGAGTTCTTCATCTCGATCAAGCTGGACCGGGAGCAGCCCAAGGACAAGATCCTCGAGGGCTACCTCAACACCAGCTACTTCGGCCGCAACGCCTACGGCATCCAGGCCGCCGCCCAGGCCTACTACGGCCAGAACGCCACCCGCCTCGACCCGGCCCACGCCGCCTACCTCGCCGCGCTCGTCAACGCCCCCAGCGAGTACGACGTGATCGCGCACCCCGAGAACAAGACGGCCGCCGTGGCCCGCTGGAACTACGTCCTGGACGGCATGGTCAAGAAGGGCTGGCTGAGCGAGGCCGAGCGGTCCGGCCTGAAGTTCCCGATGCCGAAGGAACAGACCGCCTCCACCGGTATGTCCGGGCAGCGCGGCTACATCGTCACCGCGATCAGGGACTACCTCACCAAGAACAAGATCGTCACCGCGGACGACCTCGAGGCCGGCGGCTACCGCATCACCACCACCTTGCAGAAGAGCAAGCAGAACGCCTTCGTGAAGGCCGTCGACGACAAGGTGATGTCCAAGCTGAACAAGAAGCACAACAAGGTCGACAACTACGTCCGCGCGGGCGGCGCCTCCGTCGACCCGAAGACCGGCAAGGTCGTCGCGATGTACGGCGGCATCGACTACGTCAAGCAGTACACCAACGGCGCGACCCGCGGCGACTTCCAGGTCGGCTCCACCTTCAAGCCCTTCGTCTTCACCTCGGCCGTCCAGAACCACTCCACCACGCAGGACGGCGAGACCATCACGCCGAACACCTACTACGACGGCACCAACAAACGTCCCGTGCAGGGCTGGTCCGGCGGCAGCTACTCCCCCGCGAACGAGGACGACCGCTCGTACGGCGACATCACCGTGCGCACCGCCACCGACAAGTCCGTCAACTCGGTGTACGCGCAGATGGCCGTGGACGTGGGCCCCGACAAGGTGAAGGACACGGCGGTCGCCCTCGGCATCCCGTCCCACACCCCCGACCTGACCGGAACCCCCTCCATCGCACTCGGCGTGAACACGGCCAGCGTCCTCGACATGGCGGAGGCCTACGCGACACTCGCCAACCACGGCGAGCACAGCGCGTACACGATGATCGACTCGATCACCAAGGACGGCAAGGACGTCGTGAACCTGCCGAAGGACACCACCACGAAGGCCGTCAGCCGCGAGGCCGCCGACACCACCACGTCCATCCTGCAGAGCGTCGTCGAGAACGGCACCGCCACCGCCGCCCAGGGCGCGGACCGCCCCGCCGCCGGCAAGACGGGCACCGCGGAGGAGGACACCGCCGCCTGGTTCGCCGGCTACACACCCGACCTCGCCACCGTCGTCTCCGTGATGGGCCAGGACCCGGTCACAGCCGCCCACAAGTCGCTCTACGGCGCGATGGGCCTGCCGCGCGTCAACGGCGGCGGCCCGCCCGCCGAGATCTGGGCGCAGTACACGAAGGACGCCCTGAAGGGGAAGCCGGCGACGGACTTCGACCTCCAGCTCCAGCCGGGCGCCGAGGAGACGGAGCCGCCCGCCACCACCGAGCCCTCGCAGCAGCCGGGCACGGGCGGCACCACCGGCCCCACGCCCACCACGAACGGCCAGAACAACCAGGGCCAGACCCAGGGCCAGAACAACGGCGGCGCCACCAACGGCGGGACGAACACCACGGGCAACACCACGAACGGCGGCACGACCGGCGGCAACACGAACGGCGGAAACACGGACGGCGGAAACACCACGACGGGCGGGACGACCGGCGACACGACCGACGGCGGGACGACGGCCGGCACGGACACCGGCGGCACCAGCGACGGCGGCACCACGGCCGGCACGGACGTGGGCACGTCGGCGGGCACGGGCGGCCCGCCGACCTGAAGCGACGAAGAGGGCTGGTGACGATGGTCACCAGCCCTCTTCGCCGCCGTCCAGCAGGTACGGCGTCCTACCAGTACGGGGCCCTACAGGTACGGGGCCCTACAGGTACAAGCCCGTGGTGTCCTCGGAGCCCTCGAAGCGGTCCGCGGCCACGGCATGCAGGTCACGCTCACGCATGAGCACGTAGGCGACGCCCCGGACCTCCACCTCGGCCCGGTCCTCCGGGTCGTACAGGACCCGGTCACCCGGCTCCACGGTCCGTACGTTCTGGCCCACCGCTACGACCTCGGCCCAGGCCAGCCGACGCCCGACCGCCGCCGTGGCGGGGATCAGGATGCCCCCGCCCGACCGCCGCTCGCCCTCGCCGCTCTCCTGCTTGACCAGAACCCGGTCGTGCAGCATCCGGATGGGCAGCTTGTCGTGCTGGGTGCTGTGCTCGTTTCTCTTGGCGCTCACGCCTTGAACCTACCTGCCTTTGCCCAGTCCGTACGCCGCCGGGTCGGCGCTCGCTCAGCCCCTGCGCCGCCGGGTCCCGAGCGCGAGCAGGCCCACCAGTCCCACGGCGACGACCGCGACCGGCACGATCCGCTCCAGCCGGGGCGCGCCCTCCTCGTCCACGAACTGCGCCTTCACATCGCTCACGACCTTGTTGACCCCGACGTAGGCCCGGCCCAGGGTCTGATCGATGTTCGACACGACCTTGGCCTTGGCATCGCCGACGATCGTCTTCGGATGCACCCGCACCCCGATCTCGTCGAGCGTCTCGGCCAGCACGTCGCGGCGGCGCCTGATGTCCGCCTCGATCTGCGCCGGGGTTCTGGTGTCCGACGTGTCCGCCACCGTGGGGCCTCCGAAGTCGCCTGATGCCTGCCTGCTGCTACTTGTTCTGGACAGTCTGTCAGTTCCGCCCGCCCCTGCACCGTCAGGACCCCCGGTTACGCTGGTTCGATGAGCGAGCGACTCCAGCCGGGGGACGTGGCCCCCGACTTCACCCTCCCCGACGCCGACGGCAACGACGTGTCCCTCTCGGCCCACAAGGGCCGCAAGGTCATCGTCTACTTCTACCCGGCGGCCCTGACGCCCGGCTGCACCAAGCAGGCCTGCGACTTCACCGACAACCTGGAACTGCTGGCAGGCGCCGGCTACGACGTCATCGGCATCTCCCCGGACAAGCCGGAGAAGCTGGCGAAGTTCCGCGAGAAGGAGTCCCTGAAGATCACGCTGGCGGCCGACCCGGAGAAGACGGTCACCGAGGCCTACGGCGCGTACGGCGAGAAGAAGAACTACGGCAAGACGTACATGGGCGTCATCCGCTCCACGGTGATCGTGGACGAGGAGGGCAAGGTCGAGCGGGCGCTGTACAACGTCCGGGCGACGGGGCATGTGGCAAAGATCATCAAGGATCTGGGGATCTGAGGGTCCGTCTCTGCTGCTTCAGCGGCCCGCACCGGGATGCCCTGGTGCGGGCCGCTTTACATTTCGGGCGTGACTGTCGGATGAGCTGTTCGTTACTCCGTACGGGCTGCGAACGTGCGGCCGGAACGGAGGGGGCTCATGGGGGCCAGTGCGTACACCAGGGAGCGGCTGGAAGAGGCGGCTCGAGGGGCGCGGACGTTGTCGGAGGCGTTGGTGTCGTTGGGGGTGGATCCGAAGAGCTGGAAGCGGCGATACGTCCGTGAGCGGATGAAGAAGCTCGGGGTGGACGTTTCGCACTTCGAGCGCGAGGGGGCCAAGTGGACGAGGGAGATCCTTGAGCCTGTGGTAGCGGCGTCGACGAGCGTGAACGAGGTCCTACGGCGGCTCGGGCTCGACGTGGTCGGCGGGCACCACACGCACATTTCCCGGCGCATCAAGGCCTACGGCCTGGACACCTCTCACTTCACGGCGGTGGTTCGCACGGAGCGGCAGCGATACAACCAGCGCCGCCGGACCGCAGAAGAGATCCTCATCGAGGAGACGTCCACACACGCAAGGCGCATCCCCAGCAGTCGGCTCAAGAGAGCGATGGGCGAAGTCGGCATGGAGGAGCGTTGCGCAATCTGCGGAATCGAGCCGGTCTGGCTCGGGGAGCCGCTTCCCCTCGAAGTCGACCACATCGACGGCAACTGGCGGAACAATCGGCTCGATAACCTGCGACTGCTCTGCCCGAACTGCCACTCCACAACGGACAGTTACCGGGGGCGCAGCAAAGGCCGCGCCAGGGACTGCGCCTCATGACCAGTAGCGTGCAGTACACCCGCGAGCGACTGGCCGAGGCCGCCGAAACGTGCGCCGACATCGACGAGGTCATCGCCTCGTTCGGCACCCGACCATACGAGAACCTCCGCCGGTACCTCGCAAGCCGATTCGCTCACTACGGCATCGACATCTCGCACTTCCGCCCCTGCGGCAGGCTCCCTCCCCCCACGGAGAGCGCCCTGCGAGTGGCAGTCGCCGAGTCGACTTCCATGGCGGAAGTGCTGCGTCGCTTGGACCGTCCGGACAACGGCGCACAGCGCACCCAACTACGTAAGTGGATCGCCGAGTACCAGATCAAGACCTCACACTTCCTGGGGCAGGCCCATCAACGGGGCAAACCGCCCGCGAACAGCAAGGCCCCGGAGGAGGTTCTGGTACAGCACAACGGCACCCACCGGACAGAGACCAAACGCTTACGCCGCGCGCTTCTCGCAGTGGGTGTCGCCGAGGTGTGCGCCCGCTGCGGGAACGGCCCCGAGTGGCTCGGGAAGCCCATGACGCTGGAGGTGGATCACACCAACGGGGACTGGCGCGACAACCGGCGCGAGAACCTCCGGTTGCTGTGTCCCAACTGCCACGCGATCACCAGCACCTGGTGCAGGGGAGGCAACAGGCCGCGAGCGACTGCCGGTACGATGGCAGACGGCTAGCGGCGGTGGCGCAACGGCGACGCAGCAGGTTTAGGTCCTGTGGCCCCTGACCGGGCTTGAGGGTTCGAATCCCTTCCGCCGCACCGAACGGCCTGCGAATCGAAGGATTGATACGCAGGCCGTTTCCGTATAAGCCTCAGCCCAACAACTCCCGCACCACCGGCACAAGTGCCCGAAACGCCTTCCCCCGATGACTGATCGCGTTCTTCTCCTCCGCGGTCAGCTCCGCGCACGTCCGCGACTCCCCCTCCGGCTGCAGGATCGGGTCGTACCCGAAGCCGTTCATGCCCACCGGAGCGTGCCGCAGCACCCCCCGCAGCTGCCCCTCGACCACGCGCTCCCGGCCGTCCGGCAGTGCCAGTGCCGCCGCGCAGGCGAAGTGCGCGCCCCGGTGTTCGTCCGCGATGTCCGACAGCTGGGCCAGCAGCAGCTCCAGGTTGGCCCGGTCGTCGCCGTGCTTGCCCGCCCAGCGGGCGGAGAAGATGCCCGGCGCGCCGTGGAGCACGTCCACGCACAGACCCGAGTCGTCGGCCACGGCCGGCAGGCCCGTCGCCTGTGCCAGGGCGTGGGCCTTGAGCAGGGCGTTCTCGGCGAACGTCACGCCTGTTTCCTTGACGTCGGGGACATCCGGATACTCCTCCGCCCCGACCAGTTCATGGGCGAGTCCTGCTTCGGCGAGGATCGCCCTGAGCTCGGTGATCTTTCCGGCGTTGCGGGTGGCGAGGATCAAGCGCGTCGTCATGGGGCAACAGTACGGCGCGGCCCGTAGGGGGGTCCTTATGAGGTGCAGACCTTCGTGAGTTCGCCCGCCGCGTCCGTGACGGGGCTGACGTCCGGGGTCTTGTCGCCGTTCTTGATCGCCGTACGGACGTTGCCCACGGCCTTGTTCAGGTCGTCGACGGCCTTGTTGACGTCGGCGTTGTCGGTCTTGTCGCCGATCTTGTCGAGGTTCTTGTCGATGGAGGCGAGTGACTCGTCGAGCTGGGTCGGGTCGTTCGAGGCGTTTTCCACGGCCTGCTGGAGGTCGGTGACGCTGTCGGCGATGGTGTCGGCGGTCTGGACGCAGTCCAGGGCCTTGTCGACGGCGTCGCAGCCGGTGGTGAGGCCCGCGGTCAGCCCTATGGCTGCCAGTGCTGCGATGGTGACGGTGATGCGGCGGCCTCGGCTCGCGGCCATGACTGTGGTCCCTCCGTGTCCAGGCCCGTGGGCCCCCCGTACTGGTCGGGCGCACGGTGGTGTGCCGTGCGCCCGCATTCGTAGGGACGCTGGGAGGGGCGTCCGGGTTGCCTCGGGCCGCCGTTCCGCTTGGCGCGTCCTTTACTTTTCGAGGACGGTATCAAGCGCCTTGCGCTGGAGGACAGCGAGTTCCGAGCAGCCGGAAACCGCCAGGTCCAGAAGGGAGTTGAGCTCCTCGCGGGCGAAGGGCTCGGCCTCCGCGGTGCCCTGGACCTCGACGAAGCGGCCGTCGCCGGTGCAGACGACGTTCATGTCGGTGTCGGCCCGTACGTCCTCCTCATAGCAGAGGTCGAGGAGGGGGACGCCGCCGACGATGCCGACCGAGACCGCCGAGACGGTGCCGGTGAGCGGCTGGCGGCCGGCCTTGATCAGCTTCTTGCCCTGGGCCCAGGCGACGGCGTCGGCGAGGGCCACGTAGGCGCCGGTGATCGCGGCCGTGCGGGTGCCGCCGTCGGCCTGGAGGACGTCGCAGTCGAGGACGATGGTGTTCTCGCCGAGCGCCTTGTAGTCGATGACCGCGCGCAGTGAGCGGCCGATGAGGCGGCTGATCTCGTGGGTGCGGCCGCCGATCTTGCCGCGTACGGATTCGCGGTCGCCGCGGGTGTTGGTGGCGCGGGGGAGCATGGAGTACTCGGCGGTGACCCAGCCCTCGCCGCTGCCCTTGCGCCAGCGGGGGACGCCTTCGGTGACGGAGGCGGTGCAGAAGACCTTGGTGTCGCCGAAGGCGATGAGGACGGAGCCCTCGGCGTGCTTGCTCCAGCCGCGTTCGATGGTGATCGGGCGGAGTTGTTCGGGGGTGCGGCCGTCGATTCGAGACATGGCGCTGAGCCTAGCCGTACAGGCGGAAAGGGCCCCTCCCGCGGTGGGAAGGGGCCCCAACGAGTGAGTGCGGGCCGGGGTGGCCGTGGCTCATCTCACGTCGGTTCACATCATGTCTTCGATTTCCGCGGCGATGGGGTCGGCGTCGGTGCCGATGACGACCTGGATCGCGGTGCCCATCTTGACGACGCCGTGGGCGCCTGCGGCCTTCAGGGCGGTGTCGTCGACCAGCGAGGCGTCGCTGACCTCGGTGCGCAGCCGAGTGATGCAGCCCTCGATCTCCTCGATGTTGTCGATGCCGCCGAGCCCGGCAACGATCTTCTCTGCCTTGCTGGCCATGTCAGTCTCCTCACGCACGGTTGGCTCAACTTCTCGAGCGATTGCGTCGTGCGTACCGAAGGATGACGTCACAGCAGCCATATCGCCCGTGACTGGTCTACACCACCTGACAGGCGGTCGCCAACCCATGAGTGAGACTACGGAGATCTCCATTGCCCGGCGGCGGTGGAACACATTGTTCCAGGGTTTGCAGAAGATGGGCCGCAGTCTCCAGCTCCCGATCGCGGTGCTGCCGGCCGCGGGCATCCTCAACCGGCTCGGTCAGCCGGATGTCTTCGGGGACGACGGGCTGGGGTGGACGAACGTCTCGAAGGTGATGGGCGGTGCGGGCGGCGCCCTGCTCGACGGTTCTCTCGGGCTTCCCCTTCTCTTCTGCGTCGGTGTCGCGATCGGCATGGCGAAGAAGGCGGACGGTTCGACGGCGCTCGCGGCGGTCGCGGGCTTTCTCGTCTACTACAACGTGCTGCGCCAGTTCCCGAAGGACTGCCCGGGCGGGTCGAAGGCGGTCGCCGGGGTCGGCTGCCAGGTGTCCGACGGCACGGTGACGGCGTTCACGTACCAGAATCCGGGTGTCTTCGGCGGCATCGTGATGGGTCTGCTGGCCGCGTTCTTCTGGGCGCGCTATCACCGTACGAAGCTGGTGGACTGGCTCGGTTTCTTCAACGGGCGGCGGCTGGTGCCGATCATCATGGCGTTCGTTGCGATCGCGTTCGCCGCGCTGTGCCTGTGGATCTGGCCGCCCATCGGTGACGGCCTGGAGAGCTTCAGCGACTGGCTCGACGGACTCGACGCCTGGGGTGCGGGCATCTTCGGCGTCGCGAACCGGGCGCTGCTGGTGGTGGGGCTGCACCAGTTCCTGAACGTGCCCATCTGGTTCCAGTTCGGCAGCTTCACCAAGCCCGACGGCACGGTCGTGCACGGTGACATCAACATGTTCCTGGCGGGCGATCCGAATGCGGGGCAGTTCACCTCCGGGTTCTTCCCGATCATGATGTTCGCGCTGCCGGCGGCGGCCCTCGCGATCACGCACTGCGCGAAGCCGGCCCGCCGGAAGGAGATCGGCGGGCTGATGCTGTCCGTCGCGCTGACGTCGTTCGTCACGGGCATCACCGAGCCGATCGAGTACTCGTTCCTGTTCGTCGCGCCGTTGCTGTACGCGATCCACGCGCTGCTGACGGGGGTGTCGATGGCGGTGACGTGGGGGCTCGGGGTGCACGACGGCTTCAGCTTCTCGGCCGGGTTGATCGACTACGTCATCAACTGGAATCTGGCCACGAGACCGTGGGCGATCGTCCCGATCGGGCTGTGCTTCGCCGCGGTCTACTACGTGATCTTCCGTTTCGCGATCACGAGGTTCGACCTGAAGACTCCGGGGCGGGAGCCGGAGGAGGAGCACGAGGACGTCACGCAGCCCTGACCAGGGCCTTGTGTCACAAGTGAGTTGGGCCCCCGGACCGCCGGTTCGGGGGCCGTTCCCATGCGCGCGGAAGGCCTGCGGAGGGACTGGGGAAGATCACTCGCGGTGAACGGTGCGTAGCGTTCCGGTTGCAGATTTCGCGGGTTCCTTTATGCGGACTTCATCTGCTACAACAGGTCTACACCACTGAGTGGTGTAGACCACCACCCGATGGAGGAAGTCTATGACCACCGCCACCGCGCCAACGGCGGCCCCCACGAAGAAGTGGGGATCCGGCCTGCTCAAGGGCCTGCAGAAGATCGGCCGCAGTCTCCAGCTCCCGATCGCCGTGCTTCCGGCGGCGGGCCTGCTGATGCGACTCGGCCAGCCCGACGTCCAGGCGAAGCTGCATCTGCCCACCGATGTCGCCAAGGTGTTCGCCGGGGCCGGCGGCGTGCTGTTCGACGGCTCGTTCGGACTGCCGCTGCTGTTCTGCATAGGCGTGGCCATCGGCTTCGCGAAGAAGGCCGACGGTTCCACGGCACTCGCCGCAGTGGTCAGCTTCCTGACCTACTACGCGGTGATCCACCAGTTCCCGATCAAGGACGGGCACGAGGGCGCCACCTATACGTCCGTCGCCCCCTTCGGCGGCTTCTGGCAGAAGGGCCACGGGGTCGCGGAGGCCGCGACCTTCCAGAACCCGGGCGTGCTCGGCGGCATCATCATCGGCCTGCTGACCGCCGTGCTGTGGCAGCGCTACCACCGCAAGAAGCTCGTGGACTGGCTCGGCTTCTTCAACGGCCGCCGGCTGGTGCCGATCATCACGGCCGTCGTCGGCGCCGCCCTCGGTGTACTGGTCGTCCTGGGCTGGCAGCCCATCGGTGACGTCATCACGAACTTCGGCGAGTGGATGACCGGGCTCGGTTCCTTCGGTGCGGCGCTCTTCGGTCTGATCAACCGCGCGCTGATCCCGATCGGCATGCACCAGTTCGTGAACTCGGTGGCCTGGTTCCAGATCGGCGACTACACCAACTCCGCCGGCACCGTCTTCCACGGCGACCTGCCCCGCTTCTTCGCGGGCGACCCGCACGCAGGCATGTTCATGACCGGATTCTTCCCGATCATGATGTTCGGCCTGCCCGCCGCCGCCCTGGCCATCGCGCACTCGGCCCGCCCCGAGCGCCGCAAGGCCGTGACGGGCATGATGGTGTCGCTCGCCCTGACCTCGTTCGTCACGGGCGTCACCGAGCCGATCGAGTTCTCGTTCATGTTCATCGCTCCGCTGCTGTACGCGATCCACGCGGTGCTCACCGCCGTGTCGATGGCCGTGACGTGGGCGCTGGGCATGCACATGGGCTTCAGCTTCTCGGCCGGTCTGACCGATGTCTTCATCAACTGGGGCATCTCCACCAAGCCCTGGCTGCTGATCCCGGTCGGCCTGGCGTTCGGCGCCATCTACTACGTCGTCTTCCGCTTCGCCATCGTCAGGTTCAACCTCCCCACCCCGGGCCGCGAGCCCGAGGAGGAGCTCGAGGACCTCACCAAGGCGTGAGCCCCGCCCTCACGGCATGAGAAAGGCCCCGGCACCGCAACAGGTGCCGGGGCCTTCCCCTACGTGCGGAGTCAGATCTCGTACGACTGCCTCGGCGCCGCCAACTCCACCGGGCCGTCGAACACCGCGCGGGCGTCGGCCAGGTTGACCTGCGGGTCGGTCCACGGCGGGATGTGCGTGAGGACCAGGCGCCGGGCGCCGGCCCGGGCCGCCGTCTCGCCCGCCTCGCGGCCGTTGAGGTGCAGGTCGGGGATGCTCTCCTTGCCGTGCGTGAAGGCGGCCTCGCACAGGAACAGGTCGGTGTCGCGGGCGAGTTCGTCCAGGACGGAGGTCGTGCCCGTGTCGCCGGAGTAGGTCAGGGACTTCCCGCCGTGCTCGATGCGGATGCCGTACGCCTCCACGGGATGGGCCACGCGTTCCGTGTGCACCGTGAACGGGCCGATCTCGAACGTGGACGGCTTGACCGTGTGGAAGTCGAAGACCTCGCTCATGGAGGAGGCGGTGGGGGTGTCGGCGTAGGCGGTGGTCAGCCGGTGTTCCGTTCCCTCGGGTCCGTAGACGGGAATCGGATCGCAGCGGCCGCCGTCGTGCCGGTAGTAGCGCGCCACGAAGTAGGCGCACATGTCGATGCAGTGGTCGGCGTGCAGATGGCTGAGAAAGATCGCGTCGAGGTCGTAGAGACCGCAGTGGCGCTGCAGCTCGCCAAGGGCACCGTTGCCCATGTCGAGAAGCAGCCGGAAGCCGTCGGCCTCTACGAGGTAGCTCGAGCAGGCCGATTCCGCGGACGGGAACGACCCCGAGCAACCGACGACGGTGAGCTTCATGAAGCAGAAACCTCCGCTGGCGGGAACTTTTCTGGGAAGGGGAACGGGGGTCGTGCGGTCCGTCGAGCGTAAGGCGCAAAACGTCCGGTCGCTCCTCAGGCAGGGGCTGTTGTGGGCGAACTCACCTGTGGTGTCACCGGTTCGGCTGGAAGCGGGGCGGGTGAGGCGTGAGAGGGCGAGCCCGGGTTGCGCAGAGGGCGCGCGGCGCTGATCGTGCGCCGGTAACGTCTTCGTATGGACACGTCATGGTGGCTCGCGCTCGCGGCGGTGATACTGCTCGCGCTGGTCGCCACGCTCGTCGACGGCTGGGGGCGGGGGCGGCGGCCCGCGGGGCGCCGGACACGGCCGCCGGGCCGGCCGGGCGTGCGGGGTGGCGGACGGCCCAAGCCCGCGGAGATCTGGTGGGCGAACGTTCCGTACGAGGACCGGCCGGGCAACAAGGACCGGCCCTGTCTGGTGCTGGTGGTGCACGGGGAGCGGGCGGTGGTCGCGAAGATCACCAGCAAGTACCACGACGAGCGGGCCGGGGTGATCCCGTTGCCCCCGGGGGCCGTGGGCGATGCGCAGGGGCGCGCCAGCTTCCTGGAGACGGATGAGCTGCGTGAGGTTCCGGTGTGGGAGTTCCGGCGGAGGGTGGGTGTGGTGGACCCGGTCCTGTGGGACCAGGTCCGTCACCTGGCGACATGAGCCCTTCGAGCAGGCCCACGAAGGGCTACGCCCAGAGTTGACCCTGCAGGGTCTCGATGGCTTCCTCCGTCGTGGCCGCCGTGTAGACGCCCGTCGACAGGTACTTCCAGCCGCCGTCGGCCACGACGAACACGATGTCCGCGCTCTCGCCGGCCTTGAGGGCCTTGGTGCCGACGCCGATCGCCGCGTGCAGGGCCGCTCCGGTGGAGACGCCCGCGAAGATGCCCTCCTGCTGGAGGAGTTCACGGGTGCGGGTGACGGCGTCCGCCGAGCCGACGGAGAAGCGGGTCGTCAGGACGGAGGCGTCGTACAGCTCCGGCACGAAGCCCTCGTCGAGGTTCCTGAGCCCGTACACCAGGTCGTCGTAGCGCGGTTCCGCCGCGACGATCTTGACGTCCGGCTTGTTCTCGCGCAGGAAGCGGCCGACGCCCATCAGCGTGCCCGTCGTCCCGAGGCCCGCCACGAAGTGGGTGACGGAGGGGAGGTCGGCGAGGATTTCGGGGCCGGTGGTCGCGTAGTGGGCGCCCGCGTTGTCCGGGTTGCCGTACTGGTAGAGCATCACCCAGTCCGGGTGCTCGGCCGAGAGTTCCTTGGCGACCCGGACCGCGGTGTTGGAACCGCCCGCCGCCGGGGAGGAGATGATCTCCGCGCCCCACATGCCGAGCAGGTCGCGGCGCTCCTGCGAGGTGTTCTCGGGCATCACGCACACCATGCGGTAGCCCTTGAGCTTCGCGGCCATGGCGAGCGAGATGCCGGTGTTGCCGCTCGTCGGCTCCAGGATGGTGCAGCCCGGGGTCAGACGGCCGTCCTTCTCCGCCTGTTCGATCATGTGCAGGGCCGGGCGGTCCTTGACCGAGCCGGTGGGGTTGCGGTCCTCCAGCTTGGCCCAGATGCGGACGTCCTCGGACGGCGACAACCGCGGCAGGCGCACCAGAGGGGTGTTGCCCACCGCGGCCAGCGGCGAGTCGTAGCGCATGCGGATCAGGCCATGCCGCCGGCCACGGCCGGCAGGATCGTGACGTTGTCGCCGTCGGCGACCTTGGTGTTGATGCCCTCGAGGAAGCGGACGTCCTCGTCGTTCAGGTAGACGTTGACGAAGCGGCGCAGCTCGCCGTTGTCCACGATGCGGGCCTGGATGCCCGCATGCCGGGTCTCGAGGTCGGCGAAGAGCTCGGCGAGGGTGTCCCCGTTGCCCTCCACCGCCTTCTCGCCGGCGGTGTAGGTGCGAAGGATGGTGGGGATGCGGACCTCGATGGCCATGGCTCAGGGCTCCTGTCGGGAGTAGTCAGTCGGTGGGCGCGCGGCAGCGCAGTGGAGCGTGTGGTGCACAAGGCGCCGCGGCTCACGGCCGTACGGCGGCAGGGGTCAGCGCGTACAGATGGCGCTCTGCAGCCTGCACAGGTCGACGTGCAGCCGCGCCACGAGCAGCATGCCCGGCGTCTTGTTGCTCACGTCGTGGAAAACCATGGGGTCATCGTATCGATTCCCAGCCCCGGTCCCGGAGTGTGATCTCGCATACTGGACGAATTCTGACCGAACCGCGAGATCAGTAGGCCTCTACGACCGTGACCTCCTCCTCCCTGACCTCGCCTTCCACGATCCGGTACGAGCGGAACTGGAACTCGCCGAGGCCGTCGGTGTCCGCGGTGGAGACCAGGACGTAGTGGGCGCCGGGCTCGTTGGCGTAGGAGATGTCGGTGCGGGACGGGTAGGCCTCGGTCGCGGTGTGGGAGTGGTAGATGACCACCGGCTCCTCGTCGCGGTCGTCCATCTCGCGGTAGAGCTTGAGCAGGTCGCCGGAGTCGAACTCGTAGAACGTGGGCGACATGGCCGCGTTCAGCATCGGGATGAACCGCTCGGGGCGGTCCGAACCGGCCGGGCCCGCGACGACGCCGCACGCCTCGTCGGGGTGGTCCTTGCGCGCGTGCGCGACGATCTGGTCGACGAGGGCCTGGGTGATGGTCAGCATGCTCGTCAGGATAAGCAGGGGGACTGCCAGGACAAGCAGATGGGCCGCCCCGTACCGATGGCTGGTACGGGGCGGCCCGGATGCCGAACAGAGGGGAGCAGGGTCAGCCGACCTTCTCCAGCTCCGGCTCGCGCCGCCGGGTGACCTCCGGGTTGCTCGCCTTGAGGATCGCCCAGCCGATGCCGAGGACGACCGCCCAGCCGGCCATCACATAGAGGCAGACGCGGGAGTCGGCGTCGTAGGCGATCAGGCCGGTGACGAAGAGCAGGAACACGATGGCGATGTACGAGCACACCGCGCCGCCCGGCGCCGGGAAGGACGAGGCGGGCAGCCGGCCCGCGACGACCGCGCGGCGGTAGAGGACATGGCTGATCAGGATCATCAGCCAGGTCCAGATGCCGGCCGCGGTGGCCACCGAGGTGACGTAGCCGAACGCCTTCTCCGGGACGATGTAGTTGAGGACCACGCCGATGCCCATGAAGGCGACGGAGACCGTGATGCCGAGGGCGGGCGTCTTGGAGGCCGACAGCTTGGCGAAGGCGCGCGGGGCCTCGCCGTTGTCGGCCAGTGTGCGCAGCATGCGGCCCGTGGAGTACATGCCCGAGTTGCAGGAGGACAGGGCCGCGGTCAGGACGACGAAGTTGACGATGCCGGCGCCGGCCGGGATGCCGATCAGCGCGAACGCCTTCACGAAGGGGCTGACGCCGTCGGCGAACTCGGTCCACTTGACGACGCAGAGGATGACGGTGAGCGCGCCGACGTAGAACAGCGCGATGCGCCAGGGCAGGGTGTTGATCGCCTTGGGGAGGGTCTTCTCCGGGTTCTCGGACTCGCCGGCCGTGACACCGACCAGCTCGACGGCGAGGTAGGCGAACATGACGCCCTGCAGGGTCATCAGGGACGAGCCGACGCCCTTGGGGAAGAAGCCGTCGAACTGCCAGAGGTTGGCGACGGAGGCGGTGTCACCGGCGGCGCTGAAGCCGAAGGTGAGGACGCCGAGCCCGATCACGATCATGCCGATCAGCGCGGTGACCTTGACCATCGAGAACCAGAACTCCAGCTCGCCAAAGAGCTTCACGGAGATCAGGTTGACCCCGAAGAGGATCACCAGGAAGACCAGGGCGGTCGTCCATTGCGGGACGTGCGGGAACCAGTAGTGGACGTAGATCGCGGCGGCCGTCAGCTCGGCCATGCCCGTCACGACCCACATCAGCCAGTAGGTCCAGGCGGTGAAGTAGCCGAAGAACGGGCCGAGGAACTCGCGGGAGTACTCCGCGAAGGAGCCCGAGACCGGGCGGTAGAGGAGCAGCTCGCCGAGTGCCCGCATGATGAAGAAGATGATCACGCCCGCGAGGGCGTACATGAAGATGAGGCTGGGGCCGGCCTTGGCGATGTTCGCCCCGGCGCCCAGGAAGAGGCCGACGCCGATGGCGCCGCCGATCGCGATCATCTGGACCTGACGGCTGCCGAGCCCGCGCTCGTACCCCTCTTCGGCCCCCTCGGGGGCGTTGTCCGTACCGACCTGAGCGGAGGTCATGTGGTGGTGCGCCTTTCTCCATTCCGACCCCGGGCCTCTCGTCGGCCCCGGATCGGGTCTCGATCCCCCCGGATTGATGGAGCTGGGCGGGTTTTGCGGACCCGCCCGTGCCTGGCCGGCGATCCGCCGGCTCGGTGGCGCACCCGGCTGAACATGGGTGGTGTTCGCCGGGCGGTCGTGAAGATTTATCACGGCCGCAATCTTGATCATCCGAGCGAGATGTGGCGCACGCCACAGGGAGAACCGGACAAAGGCCACCCCACGGGCGCATAGAAGGCGACTCTGGTGACCTCATCGTTATCCGGATTTGAGCGTCCTCTGAGCGAACGCCGAACGCCCCGGATCAGGGCATGAGGGTCGAGACGAGCGTCTCCTGGAGGCCGCCGAGCCACAGGTACGCCATCACCATCGGCTTGCGCGGGTCCTCGTCCGGGAGACGGTAGAGGAGGTCGGTGTCGTCCTCGTCGGTGATCTCCAGCCGGGAGCCGATCGCCAGGCGCAGGTCGTTGAGGGTGCCGAGCCACTGCCGGGACTCCTCGACGGACAGCTTGAGGATCGCGCCGCCGTCGCCGGCCGGCGTGAGCGCGTCCAGGGAGCGGATCACGGCGAGGGCGCTCTCGCGCTTGGCGGCGCGCAGGTCGTTCTCCGTGAAACGGCGGAACTCGGCGGAGTACGCCTGCTGTTCCTCGGCCTCCTTGGGCCCGGGGGTGCCCTCCGGGTCGCTGTAGGCGTCCGGGAAGAGCCGCTTGAGCACGGGGTCCTTCGGGGGCTCGCTGGGGCCCTCGGCGAAGAGCTCGGCCAGCGGGTCGTCGGGGGCGTCCTCGCCGGGGCCGGGTCCGACGAGCTCCAGGAGCTGGACGGCCAGCGACCGGATGATGGAGATCTCGACGTCGTCGAGCGCGACGGCCGCGCCGCCGCCGGGGAGCGGTTCGAAGGTTCCTGGCATCAGGTTGAGTCGCTACTTCCGGTCCTGCTGGAGGGTGGCCCACAGTCCGTAGCCGTGCATGGCCTGCACGTCGCGTTCCATCTCCTCGCGAGTGCCGCTGGAGACGACCGCCCGGCCCTTGTGGTGGACATCGAGCATGAGCTTGGTGGCCTTGTCCTTGGTGTAGCCGAAGTACGTCTGGAAGACGTACGTCACATAGCTCATGAGGTTGACCGGGTCGTTGTGGACGATCGTGACCCAGGGGACGTCCGGCTCGGGTACGGCGAAGACCTCTTCCGCGGATTCGGTCCGTTCGATCTCAAGGGGAGCGGGTGACGTCACACTGCCCATGCTGCCACGGGCCCCACAAATCGTCACACTGACGCGAAGGGGTGTTAGCATCATTGCCATGAACACAGCGGACCTTGGGCTGCCGGTGGACGTTCCCTCGACGGCGCTCTTCACGGACCAGTACGAGCTCACGATGCTGCAGGCCGCCCTCAAGGCCGGTACGGCCGAACGGCGAAGCGTCTTCGAGGTCTTCACCCGGCGGCTGCCGGAGGGGCGGCGCTACGGCGTGGTGGCCGGCACCGGGCGGGTCCTGGACGCCGTGGAGAACTTCCGCTTCGACGCGGATGTCCTCGGCTTCCTGCGCGAGCGGAACATCGTCGACGAGGCGACCCTCGAATGGCTCGGCTCCTACCGCTTCTCCGGCGATGTGTGGGGCTACCCCGAGGGCGAGGTGTACTTCCCGGGCTCGCCGATCATGCGGGTCGAGGGCTCGTTCGCCGAGTGCGTGCTGCTGGAGACGGTGATCCTCTCCATCCTCAACCACGACTCCGCGATCGCCGCGGCCGCCTCCCGGATGTCCTCGGCCGCCGGGCAGCGCCCGCTGATCGAGATGGGCGCCCGGCGCACCCACGAGCTCGCCGCGGTCGCCGCCTCACGTGCCGCGTACGTCGGCGGTTTCGCCTCCACCTCGGACCTCGCGGCCGGGTTCCGCTACAACATCCCGACCGTCGGGACCTCCGCCCATGCCTTCACCCTCCTGCACGACCGCGAGCGGGACGCCTTCCAGGCCCAGGTCAACTCGCTCGGCCGGAACACCACCCTGCTCGTGGACACCTACGACGTCGCCGAGGCCGTCCGGGCGGCCGTCGAGATCGCCGGGCCCGAGCTGGGTGCCGTGCGCATCGACTCCGGTGACCTGCTGCTGGTCGCGCACCGGGTGCGGCAGCAGCTGGACGAGCTGGGCGCCACGGCCACGAAGATCATCGTGACCTCGGACCTCGACGAGTACGCCATCGCCTCGCTGGCGGCGGCGCCCGTGGACGCGTACGGCGTCGGTACGCAGCTGGTCACCGGGTCGGGGCACCCGACCTGCTCGATGGTGTACAAGCTGGTCGCCCGCGCCGAGTCCGCGGACCCCAGGGCGCCGCTGGTGCCGGTGGCGAAGAAGTCCAGCGGCGGCAAGACGTCCATCGGCGGCCGCAAGTGGGCCGCGCGGCGCCTCGACGCGGACGGCGTCGCGGAGGCCGAGGTCGTCGGCACCGGCACCGTCCCGGCCGAGCTGGCGGACCGGCAGCTGCTGGTCGAGCTGGTCAAGGGCGGCGACGTGGTGGCGCGCGAGCCGCTGGACGTCGTACGCGACCGGCACACGGCCGCGCGCGCGAACCTGCCGCTGTCCGCGACCCAGCTCTCGCGCGGGGAACCGGTCATTCCGACGGAGTACGTACACGGGCGCTCGGGTAGCTAAAGCAGGTGCCGCCGGATACGCCCCGTGACGCCCCCTCCCCTACCGGACGGGAACTCAATACGCTCGGAAGTTCCATGGCCGGGCCCGCACCCCTCCCCCGACCCCATCGTCGAGAAGGACACCCACCATGCGCCGCGCCTTGATCGTCGTTGACGTGCAGAACGACTTCTGCGAGGGGGGCAGCCTCGCCGTGGCCGGGGGTGCCGATGTGGCCGCCGCCATCACCGAGCTGATCGGGCAGGCGGGCGGCTCCGGCTACCGGCACGTGGTGGCCACCCGCGACCACCACATCGCACCCGGCGGCCACTTCGCCGACAACCCCGATTTCCAGCACTCCTGGCCCGCGCACTGCGTCGCGGGCACCGAGGGCGTCGGCTTCCACCCGAACTTCGCGCCCGCCGTCGCCTCCGGGGCGGTCGACGCCGTCTTCGACAAGGGCGCGTACGCGGCGGCGTACAGCGGGTTCGAGGGGGCCGACGAGAACGGCGTGACGCTGGCCGACTGGCTGCGCGCCCGGGAGGTCGGCGAGGTCGACGTCGTCGGGATCGCCACCGACCACTGCGTGCGCGCCACCGCGCTGGACGCCGCCCGGGAGGGGTTCCGCACCCAGGTGCTGCTCGATCTGACCGCGGGGGTGGCCGAGGCGACCACCGAGCGTGCTCTGGAGGAGCTGCGCTCGGCGGGTGTGGAGTTGTCCGGGAAGCCGGTGGTTGCCTGAGCGTGCGCGCCCCGGGGTGCCGCGATGAGTGGTTGGGCCTCTACAGGTCCACTGTGGCTGGTCGCGCCGTTCCCCGCGCCCCTTCGGGGCGCTGCCTCAGCAGGGCCCTGACCGGGTGCCACAGCTCCTGGGGGAGCTCCGGGCCCGGAACGACACCGTTGTCAGGTGCAGTGCGCCATATGAGGCCGTCGGGGTGGTGCAGGACCGCGGTGATCTCGTCCGGGGTCGGCGGGGCGGCGTTGCCGCGCAGGTACACCGCCCGCATGCCCAGGTTGCGCAGCCTGGTCAGGGCCCGCGCCCGGTTCTGGGCGTGCACGAGGAAGCGTATGCAGCCCGTGCCGTCGGCGGTGGGGCTGGGCAGGTTCAGCGCCACCACCACGCTGCCTGTCGGCAGCTTGCAGAAACCTCCTGCGGCCATGCAGTCACACCCCCGTGCGAGTCGATGTCGTTACCGGTGTCAATAAGGGAAGCACAGGACGCACCTAAACACGATCGGCGGCAACCCGCCAGGGGGTCGCCGCCGATACGCTTCTGACCTGCGAAAATGTCGACTACTTCACCGCGGGGCCGACCTCGACCTTGATCGTCGAGCCGTCCTTGGCCTCCCTGACGATCTTGATCTTGGTATTGGTGTCAGTGATCTTGACACCGGCGAACGGGGTCGAGTCGTCGTAGTACGTGCTCGCGTGGTCGTCGAAGACCGGCACGCCCTTCGAGGACGGGATCCTCGTCTCGACGTCCGCGTTGTGCAGCGTGATGCCGTCCGTGCGGTACAGGCTGAACGGCGAGTCGTAGGACTGGATACGGCTGCGCATCGGCTTGCCGTCGGACCACTTCAGCGCCGTCGGGTGCGAGTCGACGGGCAGGATCAGGCCGACACCGGGGTGCTGGCTGGTGTTGTTGTCCTGCTGCGAGGTGTCCCACTTCCAGATCAACAGGCCGTTCTGGTACGGGTAGTGCTCCACCCAGTCCGGACGGGTCGTCGAGAAGCCGAAGTTGTACGGGCCGACCTTGAGGGTCCTGTCGTACGACACGTACTGGCGGTTCTCCGCGATGTAGTACTGCTTGTAGTCCTTGGTGAAGGACGCGCCGATGCGGGAGAAGCCGGTGGCGGTCCAACCCGGGTCCGCGCTCTCGGCGTTGTCGCTGAACAGCGCCGTGCCGTCCGCGGTCACCGTGATCTCGTCGGCCGCGAAGCCCTTCTGCGCCACACCGCCGTCGGTCTGGTAGCGGAAGCGCAGGCCGATCTTGCTGCCCGCGTAGGCGTCCAGCGAGTACGACAGCTTCTTGTAGCCGTCGACCGTGCCCGTCAGCGCCGGCTTGCCGCTGCCGTCGCGCGGGATGGCCTGGCCGTCCACCGTGCCGTCGAGCGGGGTCCAGTTGGCGCCGCCGTCGGTCGACACCTCGGCGTAGAGGTAGTCGAAGCCCGCCTCGATGTCGTAGTAGCCGTCCAGGGTGAGGGTGGCCTTGGACTTGCCGGTGAGGTCCACCGAGCGGGTCAGGGTGTTCTTGAGGTCGTTGCCGCTGCCGCTCCACCACTGGGACGAGCCCTGGGCGGGGGGCACGACCTCGGTGGTGACCGCCTTGTCGGGCAGTGAGACCACCAGCGCCTGCTTGTTCTTGGTGTTGTACTCGGCGACACCCAGCTTGTGCTTCGACTTCGTCGCGGCCTTCGCCGTGTCGTAGTTCAGCCAGCCCAGCTGCAGCTTGTCCCAGGCGTTGAAGTTGCCCGGCAGGTCACCGATGGTGTCCTCGCCGCGGCCGAGCCAGGAACCGTTGGACATCAGCGTCCAGAAACCGGTCGAGTTCTCACCGGCGTTGGTGGTGTCGTAGTGGTCCGGCAGACCCAGGTCGTGGCCGTACTCGTGGGCGAAGACGCCCAGTCCGCCGTTCTCCGGCTGGATGGTGTAGTCGCCCACCCAGATGCCGGTGTCGCCTATCTGCGCGCCGCCCAGTTTGTTGCCCGTGGGGCCGGTGCTGCCCGTGTCGCTGCCGAACGCGTACCAGCGGTGCGCCCAGATCGCGTCCGTGCCCTGGGCGCCGCCGCCCGCGGACTCGTCCTCTCCGGCGTGCACGATCTGGAAGTGGTCTATGTAGCCGTCGGGCTCGTTGAAGTTGCCGTCGCCGTCGTAGTCGTAGCGGTCCCACTGGTCGAACTTCGCCAGGTCCGTCTTGATGTCGGCGTCGGACTTGCCGGCCGCCTTCTGCTGGGCGACCCACGCGGTGACGCCGTCGCTGACGACGTTCCACACGCTGGGGCAGTTGGTGGAGCCGCAGGCGTTGTTGCCGTAGCGGGCCTCGTTGTAGGGGACCTTGACCCAGTCGGCCACCTCGCCGTCCACCGAGTAGCGGCCCGAGGACTGCTTCTCGTAGAAGGACTTCATGGAGTCGGTGCCGGTGCCGAAGTAGAGGTCCTGGAAGTGCTTCTGGTTGTAGTCCGCCTGCCAGGCCGTCGAGTTGTCCTTCGTGCGGTCGGGCTGGGCTATCTGGTTGTGCGCGGGGCCCGCCGTGCCGCCGTAGGCGCTGTCCGTCTTGTCGCCGAACTCGACCAGGATCGTGAAGATCTTGTCGGTCTTCTCCCGGCCCAGCTCCACGTACTTGGGGTCGCCCTTCTTGCTCTTCAGCTGGACGACCTGCGAACCGCCCCGGTCCTTGACCTGGGCCTGGCCGGATATGACCTGGCTCAGAGCCTCCTGGCGCTGGGCATCCTGGGTCTTGGAGAGCGGACCGTCGAGGTCGTCCTGCTCCACGCTCTTGACCGCCGCCGGGTCATGGCGGTCACGAGTGGCCGTCGCGGCCGGGTCGGCGGCCTGGGCCACGGCGAACGTCGAGAACGTGGCGGTGGCCGCAGCGAGCACGACGCCGACCGCGGTTGCTCTGAACGTCCAGGGTTTTGGGGTCACTTGAGTTCCTCTTGGTCAAGGTGGCAAGTCAAGTGACGCAATTTGACTAGAGGTCGGTAAGAAAAGACAGACCTTGACTTGGACACAACAATTGCACTATGCGGAGCCCAGGTTCGCTTTGCGGACACTCCGACCGGCGCGTTCGAACGTCCACTTGATGGACGCCATGACTCCGTGCGCCCCCTGTGCACCGGCACTGTTGGTTAGGTCACGCTTACCGTTCGTTCCACTCGGGCATGCACGCGATTAGAGTCGATTGGCGGACTGCCCGGAAATCGGCAGAAACCCAGGCCGACTCCCCCGTGGACCCCCACTTCCGAGGACACGATTGCCATGCCTCGTCCGACGCCCGCCCAGCTCGTCTACGGTTCGTGCACCGTGATCTTCTCGACGCTCGCCATGCTGCTACTGTCGCAGACGAGTTCGGGCGTGGGGATCGCGGTCATCGCCTTCGCGGCACTCGCCCTGGGGCTTCTGGTCGCCATGACGGTCCCACTGCCCAGGTCGAGGGTGGTCGCGGTCCGGCAGCCCGCGGCCGTGGAGGCGGAGCAGGAGGTCCCCGTACCGGCCACGGTCGCCGCAGCGGCCTCCGAGCCCGTGCACGAGCGCGCCGCCTCCTGACCTGCCGCCTCAATGGGTGCTGACCACCACGGTCTTGGCCGCCTTGTCGTGCAGGCCCTGTTTGTACGGGCGGTCGAAGTAGCTCCAGCCGCCCGCGATCGCGGTCCAGATGCACGCGCAGCAGAACGCGAACGGGATCCACAGCACCGCCGCGCGCGTCAGTGAGGTCTGCACGGAGGGCGTGGAGCCGTTGTCGAGGTTGGCGACGCGCATGCTCAGCCACTTCTTGCCGAGCGTCTGTCCCGTCCTGCTGATCAGATACGTGTCGTAGCCGATGTAGAGCACGGCGGCGATCAGCGACTGCGCGAAGGACTTGGTGTAGGAGAGGTTGTTGCCGTTCACGTCGTACTCGTGGACGTTGAACGCCCAGGTGAGCAGCCAGACGACGATGCCCACGAGGATCAGGTCGATGATCCGGGCGAGCGTGCGCCTGCCGCTGTCGGCGAGCGGGGGCATCCCGGCGAGGGGGTCGGTGGGGTACTGGCCGCCGCCGTAGGGGTCACCGCCGTACGGCGGTGGCTGCCCGCCACCGCCGGGGGCGTCGTACGGTGAGCCCGATCCCTGGCCAGGAGGGGGCTGCTTCCTGAACGGGTCGTCCTCCGGCGGTCCGCCGGATCCGGGGGGCGGTTCGCTGCTCATGGCCCGAGTGGACCGCGAACCTCCCGGCTCCGCATCCGGCGAACGGCCGTCCGGAGTACCGAATCGGCTGGTGCATACGTCGGACGCGGTCAGCCCGCGACAAACGTACCCGCCGCCTTGTCGTGCCAGCACTGGTGCCACGGGCGGTCGAACACGCACCACACGACGCCCACGACACCGACACCGAGCAGGCCCGGCACGCTGTACACGAGCCAGCGGCGCAGCGCCCCGCCGAACGACGGCGGCTCGTGTGCCTCGATGTCCCGCACCTCGAGACCCAGCAGCTTCTTGCCGAGCGTGCGGCCCCACTTGGCCGTGGGCAGCACCTCGTAGAGGACGCCGAAGCCGAGCAGTACCGCCAGGATGATGCCCAGATACACCGACGTCGTGCCGTCCAGCAGCCAGACGGTCACGGCCTGGCCGGAGAGCCTGGCCTCGTCGATCTTCTCGTTGACGTGGTCGACGGCCTTGCTGCCGAGCGGTACGGCGGCCACGGCCGTGACGGCCGCGAGAACGACGGTGTCCAGCAGCCGGGCGGCCAGCCGCTTGCCGAGACCGGCGGGGCGGGCCGCCGCCTGGCGCCTGGCGGCCGCCTGGAAGATGTCCTCGACCGGCGGCTTCCAGGGGGCCACGGGCTGGTCCTCGTCGGCGCCCGCGAGCCGGTGGACCTGCTGCGCCCAGGAGTGCTGGCCGCCGCCGGCGCCGCTGGTCATGGGGGTGGCGACGGGGGCGGGGGCCTGTGCGGCGGGGGGCTGGACGGCCGCCGCGGGCCGGGTGCCGCCGCCCTGCGGCGGGATCACCGGGGTGGCCTGCTGGGGGCCCGAGGGGGCGGGCTGCGCCTGCGCCGCAGCGGCGCGGTCGGCGGCCGCCTTGCCCGCACCGAAGCCGGGCGCCCCCGTGCTGCCGTTCTGCGCCCCGCCCTGCCTGCCCGTGCGCTGGGACAGCGCACGGAACGTCATGGTGCCCTCGTCGGCCGCGGGGCCACCGGGGCCGGGGATGCCTTGGCCGGCCGCCGCCGGGGGTTCCGTCTCCCCGGTCTGCGCCGTCGGCCTGCGGAACACGAACGTGCCGCCGGAGGCCGGGGCGTCCGCTTCCGGGTTCGCCGGCGGGATCGTCGCCGTGCCGTCGGTGCGGGACGCCTGACCGTCCGGCTGGGCCGGGGCGCCGTCGGCGAGGCGCGGGTCCGCGGAGGGCGGGTTGTTGCCCCACGACACCCGGCGGTCCTGGTCGCCGCCGAAGCCGGACTGCCGGGACCTGTCGGCACCCCAGGCGCTCGCGGGTTCGGGCCGGTTGCCGTGCTGGGCCGGGGCCGGCTGCGGCGCCGGGTCCTCGTCGAAGAAGTGCGGTCCCGTCTCCTCGACCGGAGCCGGGTCGCTGCCGGGCGGCGGGGCGAGCGACTCGCCGTCCGTCGGGGCCGGACGGCTGGTGCCCGGCACCCAGGACGCACCGTTCCAGTACCGGACATATCCGGGAATGGACGGGTCCGGGTAATACCCTTCGCGGGGCCTGTTGTCACCGGGTGCCGGGGTTGGGGCGCTCATGTCCGTCGTCCCGTATCTGCTCGGGGGTGAATATAGAGGCCTCCACATCTACCAGACGGGCGCAACCCCCACCGACAGTCCCGCCAGTCCCACCCCTTTCCGGGCAACCTCGTACATGTACTTCACACGAATAAAACCCGGGGAGCCACGAATCGTTCGGCCGGGGGTCCGGGGGTTGGCCCCCGGGAAAGCACAGTCAGACGGGCGCAACCCCCACCGACAGTCCCGCCAGTCCCACCCCTTTCGGGCAACGCCGTGCACCGTCCTCACACGTCCGGAAAAAAATTCTCCGAACCCGCGTAATGCCCGCGCCTCTCTCCCCTCTCCACGTGTACGGGCCCACCCGCAGGGCCCCCCGTACACCTGCCCGAGAGAGGAACCGCACGACATGCACTACACCGTGGTGGAGCGCGAGCTCGAGCTCAGACTGATCCTGTCGCCGGAGCGCAGCATTCCGGTCCCGGCCCGGCTGGGCTACCGCACCGACGACCCGTTTGCCGTCCACGTCACCTTCCACATCAACTCCGAGAACCCCGTGTACTGGACGTTCTCCCGCGACCTCCTGGTGGAGGGCGTGTTCCGGGCCTGCGGGCACGGGGACGTGCGGGTGTGGCCGACCAGGTCGGAGGGTCGCAGCGTCGTCCTGATGGCGCTCAATTCACCCGATGGTGACGCCCTGCTGGAGGCACCTGCCGCTCAGGTGTCGGCCTGGCTGGAGCGGACGCTGCGGGTGGTGCCTCCGGGGACTGAGGGCGAGCAGCTGGGGATCGACGCCGCGCTCGACCAGCTGCTCGCCCAGTGAGCCGTACCCCCGAAGGAGGTCAGAACAGCTTGCCCGGGTTCAGGATGCCCAGCGGGTCGAAGACCTGCTTGACCGCACGCTGCATCTCCACCCCCACCGGGCCGATCTCGCGCGCCAGCCACTCCTTCTTCAGGACGCCCACGCCGTGCTCGCCGGTGATCGTGCCGCCGAGTTCGAGCCCGAGGGCCATGATCTCGTCGAAGGACTCGCGGGCGCGCCGGGACTCGTCGGGGTCGGCGGCGTCGAAGCAGACCGTCGGATGGGTGTTGCCGTCGCCGGCGTGCGCGACGACCCCGATGGTGAGCTGGTACTTCTCGGCGATCCGCTCGGTGCCTTCGAGCATCTCGCCGAGCCTGGACCGGGGCACGCACACGTCGTCGATCATCGTCGTACCGCTGACGGCCTCGAGCGCGGTGAGCGACAACCGCCGCGCCTGGAGGAGGAGTTCGGACTCGGCGAAGTCGTCGGCGGGGACGACCTGGGTGGCGCCCGCCGCCTCGCACAGCGCGCCGACGGCGGCGAGGTCGGCGGCGGGGTCCGGCGTGTCGAAGGCCGCCAGGAGCAGGGCCTCCGTGGTCTCCGGGAGGCCCATGTGCGCGAGGTCGTTGACCGCCTTGACCGTCGTACGGTCCATCAGTTCGAGCAGGGACGGAACGTGGCCGCCCTCCATGATCTTGCACACGGCGTCGCAGGCGGCCGCGCCGGACGCGAACTCGGCAGCCAGCACCAGCTGCTGCGGCGGCTGCGGCCTGAGCGCCAGGATCGCCTTGACGACGATGCCGAGCGAGCCCTCGGAACCGACGAAGAGCCGGGTGAGGTCGTAACCGGCGACGCCCTTGGCCGTACGGCGGCCGGTGGACATGAGCCGCCCGTCGGCCAGCACCACCTCCAGACCCAGTACGTACTCGGCCGTGACCCCGTACTTCACACAGCACAGACCGCCCGAGGCCGTCCCGATGTTGCCGCCGATCGTGCACATCTCCCAGCTGGACGGGTCCGGCGGGTAGTACAGGCCGTGTTCGCCGACCGCGCGGGAGAGGGTCGCGTTGATGACGCCGGGTTCGACCACGGCGATGCGGTCGACGGGACTGATCTCCAGGATGCGGTCCATCTTGGTCAGGGACAGCACGATGCAGCCGTCGGAGGCGTTGGCGCCGCCCGACAGGCCCGTGCGGGCGCCCTGCGGGACGACCGGGACGCGCAGTTCGGTGGCGATGCGCATGACGTGCTGGACCTCTTCGACCGTACGGGGCAGCACGACCACAGCGGGGGTGCCGGCCGGGCAGAAGCTGGCCATGTCGTTGGCGTAGGAGGCCGTGACGTCCGGGTCGGTCAGGACGGCCTCGGCGGGCAGACCGCCCAGCAGACGGTCGACGAGGTTTCCGGTCGCTTCGTCACGAGGCGCTTCGATACGGCTCATGATCACAGCGTCGCACCCGGGGCCATCGGTGTGAACCCCGTCTACGGCACTGGACGTATGCCGGGATGTGCTCGTCGTATTGACGCACAGTGATCGCCATGGAGAAGCAAGCGGAGGGCCGCCGCCCGCGTCCGGTCCGGCGGGTGCTGCTCGCCGCCGTCGCGGGGTGTGCCGTGCTCGGCGGGGCGCTGGCGCTGTGGCCCTGGGAGCGGGCGGCTGCGCCCCGGCCGGTGGCGCCGGCGCCCGCGCCGGGCGCCCAGGCGCTGACGGCGGTGACCTCCGGGGTGCCGGCCGCGCTGCCGGACCTGGCGATGCTGATCGCGGGCCGTGAGGCCCGGGTGCGGGCGCACCCCGAGGACGCGCACGCGTGGGCGGTGCTCGGAACGGCCTATGTGGAGCAGGGACGGCGCACGGCGGACGCGTCGAACTATCCGCGGGCCGAGCGGGCGCTGCGGACCTCGCTGAAGGTCCGGGAGAAGGGGAACGTGGCGGCACTGGACGGCATGGCGGCGCTGGCGAACGCCCGCCGGGACTTCCGGTCGGCGCGGACCTGGGGCGTGGCGGCGCTGAAGCCTGCGCCGAGGCGGTGGACGACGTATCCGCTGCTGATCGACGCCTACACCGGCCTCGGCGACTACAAGGCGGCCAAGAAGACGCTCGACCGGCTCCTGGAACTGCACCCGGGGGCGGCCGCCGTGCGGGCGCGGGCCGCGGCCCTCTACCGCGACCGGGGCTGGCGGGAGGACGCCGCGGCCGCCCTGTCCGACGCGGCGGCGGCCGCGGGCACACCGGCCGAGCAGGCGGCCTGGCTGGAGCGGTCCGGGCAGCTGGCCTTCGAGCGCGGGGACCTGGCGGAGGCACTCAGGCACTTCCAGGCGGCGGTGCGGCTCGACCCCGACCAGCGGGCCGCGCAGGCCGGGCAGGGCAGGACGCTGGCGGCGCTGGGCCGCACGACGGAGGCGCTGAACGCGTACCGGGTGGCGCTCGACAAGCAGCCGTGCCCCCAGTACGCCCTGGAACTGGGTGAGTTGTACGAGTCGCTGGGGATGGCGGACGCCGCCCGCGCGGAGTACGACGTGCTGGGCACCCGGGTGCAGGGCGAGGTGGCGGGCGGTGTGGACGACGACCTGGTGCTCGGTGTGTTCGAGGCGGACCACGGGGATGCACAGGCGGCCGTGCGGCTGCTGCGCGCCGAGTGGCGGCGGCAGCCCGGGACCGAGGTGGCGGATGCCCTGGGGTGGGCGCTGCACATGGCGGGGGACGACAAGGGGGCGCTGAAGTTCGCCATGGTGGCGACGGACAGGGCGCACGGGGGCGCCGTACGCAGTGCGCTGTACGCGTACCACCGGGGCATGATCGAGCAGGAGCTGGAGCTGCCCTGGCCCGCGCGGCGGCATCTGCAGGAGGCGTTGCGGATCAATCCGGCCTTCTCGCCGCTGAGGGTGCCTTTGGCGAAGCAGGCGTTGGCGGCGCTGGGTGAGCCGCCGAACGAGCCGGTGCCGTCGGGGAACCCGGCTGCCGAGGACGAGTAAGCGCTCCGCAAGCTGTGCTGATTTGCGGCTCCGCCGGGGGGCGGATTGGCCGTCGATCGTCTGTAGGCCCGTCGTGGCTGGTCGCGCAGTTCCCCGCGCCCCTTAAGGGCGCTGCCGGACCGCAGCCTGCTTCGCCAGGGCAGCTTGGACCTCCGGACCACCGGCTCGTCAGAAGGCCGCCGTTCCGATCAGTGCGTTGCGGGTGACCAGGGCCGCGAGCTGTTCCTCGTCCAGGGCGTCCGTGCCCTCGGGGCGGCGCGGGAGCACCATGTAGCGCGTCTCCGCGCTGGAGTCCCACACCGTGATCTCCGTGCCGGCGGGCAGTTCGAGGCCGAACTCGGCCAGTACGGCCCGGGGTTCGCGGACCACGCGGGAGCGGTAGGCCTCGGACTTGTACCAGCTCGGGGACGGGCCGAGCAGGCGCAGCGGGTAGCAGGAGCAGAGGGTGCAGACGATGACGTTGTGGGTCGTGTCCGTGTTCTCGACGACCCGCAGGCGCTGGTACGAGCCCTCCATGTAGCCGAGTTCGCGGACGGCGGCGGTGCCGTCCGCCAGGAGCCGCACCCTGAAGTCCGTGTCGGTCCAGGCGCGGGCGACGACCCGCGCGCCGTTCGCGGGCGCGGCGCCGCTCAGGGACGCGTCGACGATCTCGTCCAGCCGGGCGCCCGACACGATCCCCTTCTCCTCCAGCAGGGTCTCCAGGCGCCGTACCCGCCGCGCGATCGTCGCGTCGGAGTGGTCACCGCTCATCGGGCCGCACCTTCTTCATCCGCTTCCAAGTAGCTTTCCCACAGGTCCAGTACGACGTGGTGGTCGCCCTCGCCCCACAGGTCGCGGGCCGCGAACCGGACGGCGTAGACCTGCTCGACCGGCGCGTCCCCACGCCCCTGCGCGCTGACGTCGGCCAGTTCCGCCCGCCCCTCCGGCTCGAGAACGACGCCCCGCTTGCCGCGTGCGTACCGCGGCAGGCGGGTGTGGTGCGGCGGGTCGTGGTGGAAGGTGCGGACCGCCGTGCCCGGTGGGAAACGGTCGCCGTCAGCCATCGAGATCGTCCAGCTCACCCGGCTCGATCACGCCCTTGCGTTCCAGCAGGGTGCAGATCGCCTCGAACCAGCGCTCGTAGTACGACGCCGCCAGGTACTCCCTGGGCGGCATCGACTCGATGGCGTCCCGGAACTCGTTCGTGTTGAAGATCCCCTGCGCGCGCAGGGCACCGAGGAGCCCCACAACACGGGCCTCCCAGTCCGCGTGGAAGGGCTCGGCGTCGTCGGTGATGTCGACGGCGCCGAAGCCCTCCGTACCGCCCACGTCGTTGATCCTGGCCATGCGGTCAGACTACGGCTCCCGCTACGGCTGTTCGTCGTCCTTGACGAAGATCGAGAAGCGGCGTGCCCCCCGCTCCCCCGAGGCGAAGCCGAGGTACACCTTCGCGTCCGCTGTGCCGCGCACGGCGACACCCTCCGGCTCGCGGTAGGTGAGCGTGTAGCCGGCCTCGGTGCGCTGCTGCTGGAGCAGCCTGCCGGTGGTGATGTCGAGGCTGGAGACGTATGCGTTGCCGTGCTTCGCGGCCGGGTTGGTCTTCGCGTCGTAGGCCGTGCCCGCGAGCTGGTAGATGACGTCGCGGTGCAGGGCGTAGCCCTGGAACGGGATCTTCGGGTCGGGGTGGGCGCCTGTCTGGGCGATGTCCGCGATCGGGTCGGCGTAGTCGTGGGCGGTGAAGGCGTCCAGGTCCCATATCCGGTAGCGGGGCTTGTTGGCCTTGTCCCGGTAGCGGACGGCGATGCGCCGGGAAGCCGTGCACACGGACGGCTGGTTGTTGGTGGAGCCGGGGACGGGCTTGCGGATCCTGACGTCCGCGCCGGTGCGCACGGCCCCGTCCTTGAAGTGGAAGCGGGTGACGCCCTGCCCGAAGCCGTTCTCGGCGGCGGCCTCGGTCCAGATCCAGGTGGAGCCGTCCTTGGCGTCGTGCTGGACACCCATGCTGACGCCGTGCCCGAAGCCCTTCAGATACATGGCGCCCAGCCGGTTGCCCCGGTAGTCCAGCCGGTTGAGGCACAGATCGCCGGCCGCGTGGCCGGTGGCGGTGACCTGGAGGACGTACAGGTGCTTGTGCGCCTCGTCGAACGCGAACGACTGCAGCACCGTCGGCTCCTTCAGCGTGGCCTTCTGCCACAGCCAGCGCACGGACGGTACGGCGAGGTCTGCCAGAGTGGTCACGCTCTCCCCCGAGTCCTGTGGATGCCCCCTTGGCACCCACAGGACATGAGAGCGTCAACCGGCGTTCTCCGGTTGCATGTTCTACGGATTCACAGGGTCCGCGCGGGCCTCAGAGGTTGCCGCGCTTCTCCTGCTCCCGCTCGATCGCCTCGAACAGGGCCTTGAAGTTGCCCTTGCCGAAGCCCATCGAGCCGTGCCGCTCGATGATCTCGAAGAAGACGGTCGGCCGGTCCTGGACCGGCTTGGTGAAGATCTGCAGCAGATAGCCGTCCTCGTCGCGGTCGGCGAGGATCTTCAGCTCGCGCAGGGTGTCGATCGGCACCCGGGTGTCGCCGACCCACTCGCCGAGGGTGTCGTAGTACGAGTCCGGGGTGTTCAGGAACTCCACGCCGGCCGCGCGCATCGTGCGGACCGTCTGCACGATGTCGTTCGTGTTGAGCGCGATGTGCTGGACGCCCGCGCCGCCGTAGAACTCCAGGTACTCGTCGATCTGGGACTTCTTCTTGGCGATGGCGGGCTCGTTGATCGGGAACTTGACCTTGAGGGTGCCGTCGGCGACGACCTTCGACATCAGCGCGCTGTACTCGGTGGCGATGTCGTCGCCCACGAACTCCTTCATGTTCGTGAAGCCCATGACCTTGTTGTAGAAGCCGACCCACTCGTTCATCCTGCCGAGCTCGACGTTGCCCACGCAGTGGTCGATGGCCTGGAAGGTGCGCCGGGCGGGCGGTTCGACCATGGGGGCGGCGGCGACGAAGCCCGGGAGGTAGGGGCCGTCGTAGCCGGAGCGGTCGACGAGGGTGTGACGGGTCTCGCCGTAGGTGGCGATCGCGGCGAGGACGACCGTGCCGTGCTCGTCCTTCAGCTCGTACGGCTCGGCGACGCTCTTCGCGCCGTGCTCGATCGCGTAGGCGTACGCGCGGCGGGCGTCCGGGACCTCGATGGAGAGGTCGACCACCCCGTCGCCGTGCTCGGCCACATGCCGGGCGAGGAAGTGGCCCCAGGTGGTGGCGGGCTTGATGACGGAGGTGAGGACGAAGCGGGCGGAGCCGTTCTCCAGGACGTAGCTCGCGGTCTCGCGGCTGCCGTTCTCCGGTCCGGAGTACGCGACCAGCTTCATGCCGAAGGCGGTGGAGTAGTAGTGCGCCGCCTGCTTGGCGTTGCCCACGGCGAAGACGACCGCGTCCATTCCCTTGACCGGGAAGGGGTCGGCCTGCCGGGCGGTGTCGGGAGTGTGGTGTGTGGTCTGCGTCATAGCGGCAGCCTCATCCCCATGCGGCAAGGTGCGCAATAGTTTCTTTTTTTGCTGGGCAATGTGTTCAGTCAGTGGCCGGGATTTCCCGGGCTTCTGTACAGGATGACCACCACACCAGGGAGGCGGCTGTGGCGATCGACCGTCTGGACGGCCGGATCATCGTGCTGCTGGCGCGGGAGCCCCGGATCGGGGTCCTTGAGATGTCCCGGCGGCTCGGGGTGGCGCGCGGGACGGTGCAGGCGCGGCTGGACCGGCTTCAGTCGAATGGCGTCATCCGCGGGTTCGGACCGCAGGTGGACCCGGCGGCTCTCGGGTACCCCGTCACCGCCTTCGCCACCCTCCAGATCCGGCAGGGCCAAGGGGCCGACGTCCGCGCGCACTTGGCGACCGTGCCCGAGGTCCTCGAACTGCACACCACCACCGGCAGCGGGGACATGCTGTGCCGGCTTGTGGCCCGCTCCAACGCCGATCTCCAGCGGGTCATCGACCTGGTTGTCGGTTTTGACGGCATTGTCCGGGCCGCCACCGCGATCGTGATGGAGAACCCCGTTCCGCTGCGGATCATCCCGCTGGTGGAACAGGCGGCCGAGGACGCCGAGAGGACCTAGCCGACAACTCCGCGCATCATCGCTTCACCTTGGCGCAACATGATGCAGTCTCGCGCGCAGACGCGTCACGGTCAGTGCGGTGACAGAGGATGCGCTGCGGGCGTCGTTCGCACGGGATGTGGCGGCGGCGCAGAACATCGTCAGCTAATAGGGCCTCGCCACTGGGAGATCTTCGAGCGCCTGTGTGTCGAGGCCGGGGCTCGCGGAAACCTCGTTCCGGATGCCTACCTCGCCGCCCTGGCCATGGAGCACGGGGCCACTCTGTACTCCGTCGACCGAGGTCTCGCCCGCTTCCCCGGCCTCCGCAGGCAGCACCCCTTGGAGGACACCGACTGAATCAGCAGCTGGGGACGGACCCCTTGCCCGACTCCAGCGCCACCAGCGAGTTCACCGCGCCCTTCAGCGTGGTCACCGGGATCAGCCGCAGGCCCTTCGGCAGCTCGGACTTGGCGTCGGAGCACTCGGCCTTCGGGACCAGGAAGACGGTCGCGCCGTCCCGGCGCGCGGCCTGCGTCTTGAGGGCCACGCCTCCCACGGCGCCGACCGTCCCGTCGCCGTCGATGGTCCCCGTACCGGCGATGGTGCGGCCGGCCGTGAGGTCGCCGCCGCTGCCGTTCCCGTCCAGCTTGTCGATGATGCCGAGGGTGAACAGGAGCCCGGCGCTGGGGCCGCCCACGTCGGCCAGCTTCAGCGTGACCTTGACCTTCTTGTCGCTGAGGTGCAGGTAGTCCAGGGCCGCCCGGGTCGCCGCGTTCTGGGACTGCTTCATCTGCGCGCTGTTGTGCTGCTCGATCTCCTTGGTGGACTGCCCGCTCGGATACACCGAGTCGTGCGGCATGACGGCCCGGTTCGTGGCGAACCAGGCACTGATCACATCGCCCAGCGAGACATGCGCGTCCGGGTTGGTCGCCTCGATCGTCGTCATCCGCAGCTGTCCGCTCGTCTGCCGGACCTTCGCCCCAGAGATGGTGATCACCGGGGTGCCCTTGTTGTCCCCGAGCACGTTCGCCGTCAGCCCGGGCTGCGCCAGCGAGAACGGCAGCGGCGCGAAGACCGCGGTGGCGATCAGCGCCACGACGGGCAGCGCGCAGACGGCGAGGGCCTGGGGACGTGTGAGGCGAGAGAGCACGGGATCAATCTAACGCGACGGCCACTTCCGGCCAGGTGCCGGTCGGCGCACGTACAGGTCTCGCTTCTCCCTGGTGAACCGCCTCAGGGCGTCCGGCAGCGGTTCGACACCGATCCCGGGAGTCGTGGGGACGGGCAGGTGGCCGTCCTTCAGGACGAACGGTTCGGTGATGTCCTCGGCGAAGTAGCGGCTGGAGGCGGAGGTGTCTCCGGGGAGGGTGAAGCCCGGGAGGGCGGCCAGGGCGAGGTTCGGGGCGCGGCCGATTCCCGTCTCCAGCATGCCGCCGCACCACACCGGCACCCCGTGCGCATGCGCCACGTCGTGGATACGGCGGGCCTCCAGATAGCCGCCCACGCGCGCGGGCTTCACATTGACGACCCGGCACGCCTCCATCGCGATCGCGGAGGCGGTGTCACGGGCGTTGTGGAGGGACTCGTCGAGGCAGACGGGCGTCTGCAGACGCCTCTGGAGCTGCGCATGGGCGTACAGGTTGTTCTCGTCCAGGGGCTCCTCGATCAGCAGCAGCCCGAAGGAGTCCAGTCGCCGCAGATGCTCGGCGTCCGCGAGGGTGTACGCCGTGTTGGCGTCGACCTGGAGGGGCAGCGTGTCCCCGAAGCGCTCGCGGACCGCCCGGACCGGCTCCACGTCCCAGCCCGGCTCGATCTTCAGCTTGATGCGGACATAGCCCTCGGCGAGGTAGCGCTCGACGTCGTCCAGCAGTTCGGGGACGGAGTCCTTGATGCCGACGGACACCCCCGCGGGGACCCGGTCGCGCACCGCGCCCAGGTAGGTGGCGAGCGGCATGCCGTACGACCGCAGCTCCGCGTCCAGGACCGCCGTCTCCAGTGCCGCCTTCGCCAGCTCATGGCCCTTGGTCTTCGCCAGGGCGGGGGCGAGCGCGGCCGCGGTGAGCCGCGCAAGGGCGGCGACGGACGGCAGCAGGAAGTCCCGCAGCACGATCTCCGCACCGGCCACGAACTCCGAGCAGTACCGCGGCTCCGGGTCGGCGGCGAACTCCGACCAGCCCTCCGCCGCGTCGGTCACGACATGGAGCAGGAAGGTGTCCTTCGTCGTCATCGTGCCGAAGGACGTACGGAACGGGGTGACCAGCGGGATCTCCACATGGACGATCTCCACGCGCTCCAGCTTCATGCCGCTGCCTCCCTCGAAAGGGTGTACCAGCCGTCACGGGACATCCCCGTTGCCCTGAACCCCTGCGCGAAGGCCTCCGTGAACACCTCACGGACGGCATACCGCCAGCGCAGGGCGAGTTCCGGGTCGGCGGCACGGAGCCGGACGATGTCGTCCGGGACCCGGCACCAGATGTGCCGGCCGGCCGGGTCCCGGCGGGCGAGCGTCGCGCCGTCGGGGGCGGTGCGGGTGCCGGGGGCGGTGTCCCGGTCGGTGGTCTCGTACGAGGGGGCCGGCGCCGCCAGCTCCCAGGTCACCGTCAGCCGGTCGCTCTCGTCGCCGTCGTTCACGCCGTCCGCCATGGGGCCGTAGAAGTCGACCAGGTACTCGGTGCCGGTGGCGCCCAGCTTGGCCAGGTTGAAGCAGGCGTTGCGGCCGACCAGCGGGTCGAAGGTCCACCGCATGGTGCCGGCGCCGAGGCCGAGGGCCCAGGCGCGCTGGGCCTGCTTGACGGCGTAGCCGAGCCCCCGGTCTGCGGCGGCGACCAGGGAGTACGCGTCCCCCTGCGGCCCGAACACCGCGACCGACGCTCCCGCGAGCCGCGTCCCGTCGTACGCGGCGTGCACGGCGCCGCCCGCGTGGACGAGGCTGTGCAGCACCTCGGCCGGGTAGGGCGGGGCACTGCGCGGGGTCTGCCAGACCTCGCTGAAGTAGTCGGCGACGGCGGCGAGACCGGCGACGTCGTGGACGGTGCGGATGCTCACTCGGGGCGGGCTGTCGAGGGTCATGAGTCGAGTTTCGAGCCCGGCCGACCGCTCCGGGTTGTACATCCGCACAACCGCTGCGTACGTTCATTTCGGAATCGGCCAACCGGTCGCCGTACGGCCGCACCCGAGGAGCCCCATGGACCCCTGCACCCTCGGCGAGCTGCTGGACGTCATCGGCGGGCCCTCGCTGCGCCTGCACACGGCCCCGGCCGGACTCGCCGCCCCGGTCACCGAGGCGCTGCTGTACGACGCCCATGCCCCGATGGCGCATGCGCCGGGCGCGCTGCTGCTGGCCGTGGGCGTGCGGGCGGCGGCCGCGGGTCCCCTCGTCCGGGTGGCCGCGGAGGCCGGGATGACCGGGCTCGTCGTACGCGGCCCGGACGGGCCGGTCGGCGAGGCGGAGACGCACGGCCTCGCGCTGCTGTCGGTCGACGAGGACGCGGCCTGGCACCACGTCCACCTGCTGCTGTCCTCGGCGATCGCGGCCCGGCCCGCACCCTCGGTGAACGGCCTCGGGGACCTGTTCGCGCTCGCGGACGCGGTCGCCGCGGCGACCGGCGGTGCCACGGCCGTGGAGGACCCGCGCCAGCGGATCCTCGCCTACTCCACGGTCCCGGGCCAGCCGGTCGACGAGGACCGGCGGCAGAGCATCCTCGGCCTCCAGGTGCCGGCCAGCACGCCCAACACCGAGCAGTACCGGGAGCTGTTCGCCGCCCGGGGGCCGGTACGGATGCCCGCGCTCCGGGACGGCGACCTGCCGCGCCTCGCGGTCGCCGTCCGCGCGGGCGGCGAGACGCTCGGCTCGGTCTGGGTGGTCGACGACGGCACGCTCGCCCCCGACGCCGAGGAGACCCTGACGCAGGGCGCGTCCACGGCGGCACTGCTCCTGCTGCGGGCCCGGGCGGCGCAGGAGCTGGCCCGCCACCAGAACAGCGACCTGCTGCGCCGGCTGCTCGACGGCACCGCGGACCCGGCAACCGCCTTCGACCGCCTGGGGCTTGAGGGCGCGGTCCGGGTGGCCGCCTTCGTACTGGACGCCGGGAGCCTCCCGGACGCCGAGCAGACCGCCCTGCGCCTGCTGGACGTCGTACGACTGCAGTGCGAGGCGCGTTACGGGCGGCACGCGTGCGTGCTGGTCGACGGGGTGGTGTACGCGGTCCTCCCCGGGCCGGGCGCGCGGCACAAGAAGCTGGCCGAGGACATCGTGGCGCGGGCCGGGCAGGCGCTGCGGGTGCCCGTGCGGGCGGCGCTGGGCGAGGTGGTGGCGGGCCCGGCGGAGGTCGTGGGGTCACGGGAGGACGCCGAGCTGGTGCTGCGGGTGCTCGGAGCCGACCTGCCGGTGGCGACGGTGGACGAGGTGCGCCCGCGGGTGACGCTGCTGCGGCTCGCGGAAGTGCTGGGCGAGCGGCGGGAGCTGAGCGCGGGGGCGTGGCGGCGGGTGCTGGCGTACGACGAGCGGCACGGCACCGACTATGCGCGCACCATGGTCAGCTGGTTCGACGCGGGCTGTGACATGGCGGGCGCGGCGAAGCTGCTCGCCGTGCATCCGAACACCTGTCGCTACCGTCTGAAGCAGGCACAGCAGCACGTCGGGATCGACCTCGACGACCCCGACGAACGGCTGGTGCTGTGGCTTCAGCTGCGGACGCTGGCGGGGCTCAAAGGTGCCTGAAGGAGCCACTTCCTGAGGCGTTCCTCGCAGGTGCGCAGGTGCTCGACCGGTACGTACTCCCCCGCCGTGTGCGCGAGCGTCGGATCTCCGGGGCCGTAGTTGAGGGCGGGTGTGCCGAGCGCGGCGAAGCGGGCCACGTCCGTCCAGCCCAGTTTGGGGCGGGGCGGGGCTCCGAGAGCGGACACGAGGCCGGCGAGGCGGTCCAGCCCCGGGAGGGCGCCCGGTACCACTTCGGTGACGCGGACCTCGTACCCGGGGAAGAGCCCGCGCAGGCGAGCCTCCGCCTCCTGTGGTGAACGATTGGGCGCGAAGCGGGAGTTGACCGTGATCACGCACTCGTCCGGTACGACGTTCCCGGCGACCCCGGCACGTACCGCGACCGCGCTGAGGCCCTCCCGGTACTCCAGCCCGTCGATCACGACACGCTCGGCTACGTGGTCGTGGAGCCGCTGGAGGACGGGGGCGGCGAGGTGCGCGGCGTTGGCACCCATCCAGGCGCGGGCGGTGTGGGCGCGTGCCCCGCGCACCACGATGTCGGCGGTGAGGACGCCCTGGCAGCCGGCCTCGACGCCCGCGTCGGAGGGTTCCATGAGGATCGCCAGGTCCGCTCGCAGGAGTTCGGGCCGCTCGGCGGCGATCCGGTGCAGCCCGTTGCGCTCGCCCTCGACCTCCTCGCACTCGTAGAAGACGTAGGTGAGGTCAAGGGCGGGGGCCGGGACGGTGGCCGCGAGGCGGAGGGCGACGGCGACGCCGCCCTTCATGTCGCAGGCGCCGAGGCCGTGGACGCGGTCGTCGTGGAGCCGGGAGGGCAGGTTCCCCGCGGCCGGGACCGTGTCCAGATGCCCGGCGAGGACGGCCCGTCGAGGGCGGCCGAGGCCGGTACGCGCCACGACCGAGTTGCCGATCCGCTCGACGGTGAGATGGGCGAGGGCCCGCAGGGCGGCCTCGACGGCGTCCGCGATCCGGCCCTCCTGTCCGCTCTCGGAGGGGAGGTCGACCAGGGCGCGGGTGAGCGCGACGACATCGGAGGTGAGGTCGAGCGGGCCCGTCTGCTGCCCGGCCTCGGCCCGAATGCTGACTGCGTCCACTGGTCGCCCTCTCCGCTGTTCCACTGCCTGGCCCCTGATGATGCGGGCGGACGGGCGGACAGCGGTGAGAGGATCGGCCAGAGGTTGCGGGAGCCGTTTGGCGCATCGGCCAACCCGGTGGCCGCTCAGCGCAGGGCTTCGGCCACCTCCCGGGCCGCATCGACCACCCGCGGCCCGACCCGCTCCGGCACCGCGTCGGCCAGCATCACCACACCGACGCTGCCCTCGACCCCGGTGACCCCGAGAAGCGGCGCCGCGGCCCCACTGGCCCCCGCCTCCAACTCCCCATGCGTCAGCGTGTACCCGCACTCCCCCGCCGGCTTGGCCCGCGCGGCAAGGATCGCCTTGCCCGCGGCGCCCCGGTCCAAGGGGTGCCTGAACCCGGCCCGATACGCCACGTGATAGTCCGTCCACGTCGGCTCGACGACCGCCACGGCCAGCGCGTCCGCCCCGTCCACCAGCGTCAGATGAGCCGTCGCGCCTATGTCCTCGGCCAGCGACCGGAGCGCCGGCAACGCGGCCTCCCGCACCAGGGGATGCACCTGCCGGCCGAGCCTGAGCACCCCGAGCCCGACTCGGGCGCGGCCGCCCAAGTCACGCCGTACGAGCGCATGTTGTTCCAGCGTGGCGAGCAACCGGTACACCACGGTCCGGTTCACGCCCAGTTTGTTGGACAGCTCGGTGACGGTCAGCCCGTGGTCCGTATCGGCCAGCAGCTTGAGGACTCGCAGTCCCCGGTCGAGCGTCTGAGAAGTTTCCGCGGTCACGACGCCCACTCCTCCAAGTGGTGAGGTCGGCGACCTCCGCGCGGCGGTGCGTCACCGAGTCCCGTCGTTGACGCGCAACAGAGGCCGCCGATCGGCCGGCGGCCCGGCCGCTGCCGGGCCGCGTCGCTTCACGGCTGCGCTCCGCGGCGGCGCTGCCACGGGGCGTGTGCGTAGCGGGACAGTAGCGAAGCGGGTTCGCTGAGCGGAAGCCTCCGTCCAGAATCCGGGCACATACGGGGAGGGAGTACCTCCGTATGTCCCGATACGTACAGCGCGACCGGTACGGCACGCGGCGGCCGTCACCGCATACGCGTGGCCCACTCCTGCACCTTGGCGATCCGCTGGCGCAGTTGCCCTGCCGTGGCCTCGGCGCTCGGCGGGCCGCCGCAGGTGCGGCGCAGCTCGGTGTGGATGACGCCGTGGGGCTTGCCGCTCTGGTGGACGTAGGCGCTGACCATGGTGTTGAGCTGCTTGCGCAGCTCCATCATCTCCTTGTGCGAGACGACCGGGCGCCGCTCGGCGGGCAGCTCCAGCAGGTCCGCCTCGGCGTCCGGCTTCTTGCGGCTGTGCGCGATCTGCCGCGCCTGCCGCTTCTGGAGCAGGAGCTGCACCTGATCGGGTTCGAGGAGCCCCGGAATGCCGAGGTAGTCCTGCTCCTCCTCGCTTCCCGGGTGGGCCTGCATGCCGAACTCGGCGCCGTCGTAGAGCACCCGGTCGAAGACGGCGTCGGACTCCAGCGCCTCGAAGGAGAACTCCTCCTGCTCACCGGTGTCCTCGTCCTGCTCCTTGTTCGCCTCCTCCATCTCCTTCTCGGATTCGGCGTACGGGTCCTCCTCGCCCTCCTTCTTCGGCTTGTCGAGGGCGTGGTCGCGCTCGACCTCCATCTCGTTGGCGAAGGTGAGGAGGTCGGGGACGGTGGGGAGGAAGACGGACGCCGTCTCGCCGCGCCGCCGGGAACGCACGAAGCGGCCGACGGCCTGGGCGAAGAAGAGGGGGGTGGAGATGGTGGTGGCGTACACGCCGACCGCGAGGCGTGGCACGTCGACGCCTTCCGACACCATCCTGACGGCGACCATCCAGCGGTCGTTGCCCTCGCTGAACTCGTCGATCCGCTTCGAGGCGCCGGCGTCGTCGGAGAGGACGAGGGTCGCCTTGTTGCCCGTGATCTCGCGGATCAGCTTGGCGTAGGCCCGGGCGGAGTCCTGGTCGGAGGCGATGACGAGGGCGCCGGCGTCCGGAATGGCCTTCCTGACCTCGGTCAGGCGCTGGTCGGCGGCGCGCAGCACGCTGGGCATCCACTCGCCGCGCGGATCGAGGGCGGTGCGCCAGGCCTGGCTGATCGCGTCCTTGGTCATGGGCTCGCCGAGCCGGGCGGCGATCTCGTCACCGGCCTTCGTACGCCAGCGCATGTTGCCGCTGTAGGAGAGGAAGATGACGGGCCGCACGACGTGGTCGGCGAGCGCGTTCCCGTAGCCGTAGGTGTAGTCGGCGGCGGACCGCCGGATCCCGTCGTTCCCCTCCTCGTACGTGACGAAGGGGATGGGGTTGGTGTCGGAGCGGAACGGCGTACCGGTGAGCGCGAGCCGCCGGGTGGCCGGCTCGAAGGCCTCAAGACAGGCCTCGCCCCAGGACTTGGAGTCACCGGCGTGATGGATCTCGTCGAGGATGACAAGGGTCTTGCGCTGCTCGACGCGGTTGCGGTGCAGCATGGGCCGCACGCCGACACCGGCGTACGTGACGGCCACGCCCTGGTAGTCCTTGCCGAGCGGGCCCGCGCTGTACTCGGGGTCCAGCTTGATGCCTATGCGCGCCGCCGCTTCGGCCCACTGCTTCTTCAGATGCTCGGTCGGCGCGACCACGGTCACCTGCTGCACGACGTGATGGTGCAGCAGCCAGGAGGCGAGCGTCAGCGCGAAGGTCGTCTTGCCGGCGCCGGGGGTGGCCACGGCGAGGAAGTCGCGGGGCTGCTCCTGGACATACTTCTCCATCGCCCCCTGCTGCCAGGCACGCAGCTTGCTGGCGGTGCCCCAGGGGGCACGGCCGGGGAAGGCGGGAGAGAGGTGGTGGGAGTGCGAGGCAGAGCTGGCTGCGGCGGTGGTAGTCACGGTCTCCGTGGAGTGGTCGGGCGGCTCGGCTGGGTATGACAACCGGGCCACCCTACCGGCGCCTCGGTTGGGGCAGCGCGCGGACGGGGCCACGTCGCCGACGGGTGGGACCGAGGTCACAGTCAGCGTGCGAAGCGGGGCAGCTGGGCCGCGATCTTGGGGACGTCCAGGGCGCCTTGGCAGACATCCAGCACGAACCGCTCCGCTTCGTCCACGTCGAAGTCGGCGTCCAACGGGTGCCCGTTCATATGGAGGAAGACCCAGGTCGCGTACCAAGCGATCCGCTTGTTGCCGTCCACGAGGGCATGGTTGCGGGCAAGGGACTCCATCAGCGCGGCAGCCTTCTGCCACACGTCCGGATAGGCGTCCTGCCCGAAGACACTCGACTGCGGACGCGCCAGGGCCGAGTCCAGCAGCCCGTAGTCACGCACCTCGTCCGCCCCGAGCCGCTGCGCGAGGCTCAGCAGCTCGGGCAGGGTGAGGTAGTGCATCAGGCGAGCCTCCGGTTCAGCTCGGCGCTCGCCTTCAGGACGTGCTCAGCGGCCTCGTTGAACAGCCGGGAGTGCTCGTTTATGGCCGCGATCACCGCGTCGTGCGCAAAGGCCTGCATGCTGCGCCCCTCGGCCGCCGCACGCTCACGCAGGGCGTCGAGCTCTTCGTCCGTAAACCGCAGGTTCAATCCAGCCATGCTTCGACGGTACTACGTGGTACCACTCGGTGTCACCCGACATCCGTCGGCGGTCGCCCTCAGCCCCCGCCACAGACAGAACCTGGTTGGTCGGGCCCCGCATGCTGGTCGGCTCCTTTCATGAACGCCGTATGGCAGTCCCGTTGCAGCCCCCGTGTTTCCCTTGAGCCCCCTCCCGGCCCCGCCGTACGGTCGTTTCACCGAGTTCGGAACGGAGCCAGGCGCTCCGCATCGACCCGGCCGTGTGCCCGAGTGGCTTAGGGACTCGCCTGCAAAGCGAGGTACGTGGGTTCAATTCCCGCCACGGCCTCTGGCTGCCTGACCAGGCAACGAAGGGCGGCATCCGCTGAGGGTGCCGCCCTCGGCGTGTTCCGGCCGCCTGTCCCGGACTCCCCTTCGCGGGTCACAGGACCCCGCCCGCCTCGTCCTGGAACGCCTCCGTCCAGTAGTGCCGGGCCGGCTCGGTTGTCAGAGCGGTCGGGTCGATGGTCGACAGGGTGTGGATCATCGTCGTGGCCAGCTGGTCGTAGGCGTCGGTCGTCAGCTCGCCCGCCAGGTCCTTGTCGATGGCCCTCTCGCGGTGCAGGAGCCAGAGGGTGAAGGCCAGGGTGGAGACGTCCGTGTTCAGCGGATACAGGGTGGCCTCGGGCTCGCTCCAGTTGAGGACCGCGCCCGTTTCGCCGTCGACCACCAGGCTGTTGTCCTCGATGAGGTTGCCCAGCCGTATCAAGTGGGAAGCCCGGTGCGGGAGTCGGGCGGGGTCGAAGCCGTCCGGGCCCTGGTAGGCGTAGTGCTCGGCCAGGGTCGGCAGAGGGACGTCCGTGTCGAGGTGGAAGAGCACGCCGTCCTCCGGCAGGCCCGTGTCGCGCAGGAAGCGGCGGGTCGGCTCGTGCGTGAGGGTCGAGGGGAAGTCGACGTCCTCGAAGCGCCACACCTTGCCGTGGCCGAACTCCCCGTCCAGGAGGCGGGGCGGGAGGTCGAGAGCAAGCCCGGAGGCCGTTCCAGGACCCGCCACCAGGGACAGGGGGCGGATCAGGGCCGCCATTTTCCAGAAGGGCGGCACCTCGCCGTCCGTGCCCTCCTCGAACACCGCCAGCAGGTGGCGTGACGCCTCCGCCGCCGCCTTCGGTCCGAAACGGCCGGCGTAGGACGCGAACTGGCCGCGCAGCCCCGCCAGTTCGTCCGCTGCCGCCGCGAACCGCACCAGTGTGCCGAGCGAGGGCGCCAGCGGGCGGCTGTCCATCAGGTCGGGGCGGTCGTGGAGGAAGTACGTCGTCGCGATCTCCCCCGTCGCGCCGTCCAGCAGCACCGACTCCGTCTCCAGGCCCCGGGGGTCGAGCAGCGCCCCGATGACCAGCTGGTCCCGCAGCTCCGCCGCCAGGCGGCCGTCGGGGTCGCCGGTGGAGTCCCCGACCGTCCGCAGGCCCTCCCGGCACAGCTCCTCGAAGGTGAACAGGCCGCTGTCGCCCGGCAGTCCGGGCCCCGTCAGCCAGCGGCGCGTCGCCCCGTGCGTGACGTACGGATCGAGTTGGTCCTCGGTCAGCGTGATCACCGCCGTGGCGGCACCGGTCGTGCTCATTGCATCCCCCGCATGTGCTTCGTCACATGTGCCTCGGCGCATGTGTCTGCTCACAGTCCCCGTGCGGGGCGCGGCCGGGCATGCGTCGTTGCGCCGTACGACTTCGGCAGTCGTCCCCACTGCTCGGAACACTACGCCCCGCCACTGACAACGCCCGGACCACAGGACGCTCAGCGCACCCTCGCCCGTTCCCGCCCCGCGAGGATCGCGTCCACCGTCTCCCCCACCGTCAGCTCCGAGCTGTCCAGCCACAGCCCCAGCCGTGGGGTGTCCGCGCGCAGCGCCCCGTCCAGGGCCTCGACCGTCCACGCGCCGTAACCCCTCTTCGCCCGGCCGGCCTCCCTCGCGGCCACGGCCTCGGGACTCGGAGCCAGTACGACGACGTACAGGGGCCGCGTGCGCACCAAGTCGACGTACGACGTCAGTTCCTGGCCCAGCACCACGTCCTGGACCACCGCCGTGAACCCGGCCTCCGCATACGTGTCCGCGGTCGCCGCCGACAGCCGGTACCGCAGCCGCAGCTGGGCCTCACTCTCGCCGTCGGCCCCGGGGACGTACTCCTCGCGCCCGGACACGATCATGCGCCGGAAGACATCACCACGCACATGTGCCGCCCGCGGCAGTCTCTCCGCCAGCGCCTGCGCCACCGTCGACTTGCCCGACGCCATCACGCCAGTGATGACGACAACGCCCCTCACGCGAAGTACACGCCACCCAGCACGGTCACCGGTCGGTCACCACGGCGGCCTGTGGTCTTATCGGCAGCCGGTTCACGGGGCGGCCCGTGGCGGCCCGTACGGCGGAGGCGATGGCCGCCGGGGACGTCACCACCGGGACCGCGCTGACCGCCTTCGCGCCGAAGGGGGCGACCACGTCGCGTTCCTCGACCAGCTTGACGATCCGGATGTCGGGTGCGTCCAGGGCGGTCGGCAGTGCGTAACCGGTCAGGTCCGGGTGGCGGATCAACCCGCGCGCGGTGCGCAGGTTCTCCGTCAGCGCGATGCCGACCCCCTGCGTCACGCCCGCCTCGATACGGGCGGCCAGCTGGGCCGGGTTGAGGACCCGGCCGACGTCCTGGGCGAGCGCCAGCTCCACGACCCGTACCGAACCGAGCTCGATGTCGACGTCGACGACCGCGCGGATCGCACAGAACGCCATGCCGACGAAGGCATCGCCCTGGCCGGCCTCGTTCAGCGGCTCCGTCGGGTGGGGTCTGCACTGGGCCGTGGCCCACAGTTCCTTGCCGTCCATCGCCTCGGTGACGGTGGTCGACAGGACACCGTCGTACGAGGTGATCTTGCCGTCGGTGATCTGGAGCAGCTCGGTCGACATGCCGAACTTGTGCGCCAGGGGCTGCAGGAGCTGCGTGCGGACCATCTTGGCCGCGCGCTCCACCGCACCGCCGGACACCCAGGTGTGGCGGCCGCGGCAGCCCGCGCCGGCCGGCGGCTGGTCCGTGTCGACGGGCGCCACGTGCACCTCGTCGATGCCGAGCGTCTCCTGGACGATCTGGCGGGCCAGCGTGGTGAATCCCTGGCCGGTCTCCACGGCCGCGCAGAGCACGGTCGCCACGCCGTCCTGGACCTTCACGGTCGCGGTGGAGACCTCGTCGGCACCCTCCGCACCGAGCATGTGGACCATGCCCAGGCCGTAGCCCACGCCCCGCCGCACCGCGCCCGGTTCGCCCGCGCCCTCGGGGCCGCCGGGCAGCAGCCACTCGTCCTCGGGGGTGTCCTTGGGCAGCGCGGGGAGCGGGAAGTCACGGACGGCCTGCAGCAGCTCCGCCACCGGGGCCGGGCAGGTCACCGTCTGGCCCGTCGGGAGTACGTCCCCGGTGGCCATCACATTGCGCAGGCGCAGTTCCGCCGGGTCCATGCCCAGCTTCTTCGCCAGCTTGTCCATCTGGGCCTCGTACGCGGCGCACACCTGCATCGCGCCCTCGCCGCGCACATGGCCGGAGGGCGGGTTGTTGGTGCGTACGGCCCAGCCCTCGATGAAGGCGTTCGGGACGACATAGGGGCCGCAGGCGAAGCCGACGGCGGCCGCGAGGGCCTCGGAGGACGTGTCGGCGTACGCGCCCGCGTCGAGGAGGATCTGCGCCTCGACCTTCACCAGCCTGCCCTCGGCGTCGGCGTGGTGGCGGTAGCGCAGGAGGGTCGGGTGCCGGTGCGTGTGCCCCAGGAAGGACTCTTCGCGCGTCGCGGTGAGTTTCACCGGGCAGCCGGTCTTCAACGCCAGCAGGCCCAGCGGGAGTTGGAAGCCCTGGTCCTCGCGGTCGGCCGTCGCGCCGGGGACCCCGGTGACGACGATCTTGACGCGTTCCGGTTCGAGGCCGTAGCAGGCGGCGGCGGTGTCGCGGTCCGCGTGCGGGTCGGTGGAAGCCAGGTACAGCTCGACGCCGCCGTCGGGGCGGGGCACGGCGAGGCCGGCCTCGGCGCCGATGGGGGCCGGGTCCTGGCGGCCGATGCGGTACTGGCCCTCGACGACGATCTCGCCGGCCGCCTCCGGGTCGCCGTGCCGCAGCGGGATGTGCCGGATCAGGTTGCCGTCGGGGTGCAGCGGCTCGGCCTCGAAGGCCTGCTCGGGGTCGGTCACCGGGTCGAGGACCTCGTACTCGACGATGACGGCCGCGGCGGCCATGCGCGCGGTGTCCGGGTGGTCGGCGGCGACGGCGGCGATGGGCTCGCCGTGGTGGCGCACCACCTCGGAGGCGAACACGGGCCGGTCGGCGCTGCGGCGGCCGTAGCGGGCGGTACCCGGCACGTCCTCGTGGGTGACGACGGCTCGTACTCCCGGCATCTCGCGCGCGTGGGACGTGTCGATGGACACAATGCGCGCGTGCGGGTGCGGGGAGCGCAGTACGGCGGCCCACAGCAGGCCCTCGGCCCACAGGTCCGCCGCGTACGGGAACGTGCCCTCGGTCTTGGCACGGGTGTCGGCGGCCGGCAGGGAGGCGCCGAGGCCGTGCGGCAGCTGCTCGGGGGCGGGTGCTGCCTCCGCGGCGGTGGTCGCGGTGGCGGCTTCGTTGCTCACGCCTGGCCTCCGTCCTGTCCGTACGCCTGGTCATGCGGTCCCGGCTGCGCGGGGAACCCGGGTGACTCGAACGCCGACGCGTTGACACCGCCGGCTCCGGGACCCGCCTGGTGAGGGATACGTGCCTCGTCGCCGTCCTGTTCGGAAGCGTCGCCCTCGGAGTGCGCCTCGCGTTCGGCGACCACCTCCTGGACGGCCTGAACGACGCCCCGGTAGCCGGAGCAGCGGCACAGGTTGCCGCACAGCGCCTGGCGGGTCTCCAGCTCGCTCGGCGCCGGGTTGCCCTCCAGCAGGTCGTGCACGGTCATCGCCATGCCCGGTACGCAGAACCCGCACTGCACGGCGCCGCACCGGGCGAGCGCGCGCTGCACGTCCGAGGGCTGCCCGTCGACGGCGAGGCCCTCGACGGTACGGACCTCGCTGCCCGCGGCGGTCACGGCGGGCACCAGGCAGGAGGCCACGAGGCGGCCGTCGACCTGGACGTTGCAGGCTCCGCACTCGCCCTGGGAGCAGCCGTCCTTGGCGCCCGCGAGACCGAGCCGCTCGCGCAGCACGTAGAGCAGCGACTCACCGATCCAGGCGTCGGACACGGGGCGCTCGACGCCGTTGACGCGCAGGACGTAGGAGGCGAGGGGGTGCTCCTCGCCTGGGGGCGGCGGGGCTTCTTCCGCGGCTTCGGTGCCGGAGCCGTCAGCCGCATCCGGTTCGACCAAAGTGTCCGAAGTGTCCGGAGAGTCGGGCGTGTTGGAGGCGGCGGGTTCGGCCGGCGTCGCCGTGGACGGTCGGGCGCCGCCCGGCCCGGCATCCGCCGCGGGCTCCGTGAGCGGCTCCACGGCCCCCTCACGCGCCCCTGCGGCCTCCCGGGCACTCTCCGCCGCCCCGTCGGCCCCACCGGACCCGTGCGGGGGCTGTGAGGCGGTCACGGCGGGTCCGGCGGACGTCTCCGCATAGGCGTCGGCGGGTGCGGCCCCGTACTCCTCGGCCTGGGACCGGGACTGCTCGGGAGCGTGCGCCCGCGCGTTCTCGGGCTGGTGCGCGGCCGGGTCCGGCTCCACGCGCGCGTGGCCGGTACCGGCGTGCTCGGCGGGCCGGCCGTCGGTGTGGGCCGGGGGCTGCTCGTACGCGTGCCCGGAGCCGTCCTCGGGCGCCGTCGGTTCCTCGGTCTGCGGCTGCCCCCAGGGCTGACCGGCCGCTTCCGTCGCCCAGGGGGCGGGGGCGCCGCCCGGGAGCGTGGCCGGCGGTGTGCCGCCCCACTGCTGGACCAGGGACGACGTGGTGAACTCACCCGATTCGTCCGGGAGCTCGCCGCCGGCCACGGGGATCGACCACTGCCCGGTCACGTCGTGACCCGGCGCGGGGGCGGACTCCCGGTTCGCCGTCTCGTCGAAGTTCCACTGCTGGGTGGCCGCGGGGTTGTACGCGAACCGGTCGCCCGTGGTGTCCTGCGGCACGGCGTTGGGGTCGGGCCACCGGGCACCGTCGGCGGGCACGGCCCAGGTGCCGGTCGCCGCCGGGTCGGTCCCCGCGCCCGCGCCGGGATCGGCCGTTATCGGCGGCGGCACATAGCCGTGGCCGGGCGCCGCGAGGGGACTGTCGGCGGAGGCCAGGAGGGCGTCGATGCCCCCTTCGGGGAGTTTCACGAAGGCGGTGGCGCCGTCGTCGTAGTCCCCCTGGGGCAACGGGTCCCAGCGGCCGCCGCCGTGGGGCGTGCCTTCTCCGTGCTGGTCGTCGGTCACGACAGCGCCCTCCCCAGTGCTCGTCGGGCCAGCGCGGCGACGGTGCGCCGCAGGTGCAGTACGGCGGGCGGAAGCTGTTGGACGGTGCCGTCCGGTTCGGGAACGGGGTCGGGGATGCAGGCCGCCGCGACGTACTCGCCGAAGGCGGTCAGCGCCTCCGGGACGATCGTCCGCCCGTTGTCCCAGTCGATGAGCCGGGCGACCCACTGCTCGGCGTCCAGGGGCCTGAGCGGCATCGGCGCTATGGCACCGACGGCGCACCTGACTCCGCGCCGGGCGGGGTCGAGGACCAGCGCGACGGACGCGACCGCGCGTCCGGGGCCGGTCCGGCCTGTCGCCTTCAGGAAGACCTGGGGCGCGTGCAGCAGCGGCACGCGCACGTACCCGATGAGTTCGCCGGCGCGCAGCATGTCGACCGCGGCCAGCAGGTGCGACACCGGGATCTCCCGGCGGGCTCCGCCCGGGCCCGCGATGATCAGTGTCGCCTCCAGGGCGGCCAGCACCGGCAGCGCGTCCCCGGTGGGGGACGCGGTGGCGATGTTGCCGCCCAGGGTGCCCGCGTTGCGGATCTGCGGCGGGCCCGCCGCGCGCGCGGCGGCGGCGAGCGCCGGGATCAGGGCCGCGAAGTCCGGGCGCCCCATGCGCGCGTGCGTGAGCCCGGCGCCGAGCAGAGCGTGTCCGTCCTGGTACTGCCAGCCGCGGATCTCGCTGATCCTGCCGAGACCGACCAGTGCGGCGGGCCTGAGCTGCCCGGAGTTGACGGCTGCCATGAGGTCGGTGCCGCCGGCCACCGGGACGGCGGCGGGCACGGCGGTGAGTGCCGCCACGGCCTCGTCCAGCGTCGTGGGCAGCGTGACGGCCTGCGCCGCCTGCGGTGCGTGCGTGGTCAAAACCGGCTGCCCCTTCCCGCTGCCCCACCTGGTCCCACCTGTGCTGCCGTACGGTACGTGCTGACAGGGCGGACGTGGCAACTCTGGCACATCTTCGCAAGCCCCGAAGACGGGGGTCCGCTAGGAGGCATTCGCCCACTTCACCAGGGAGATGGTCCGTTTTCGCACGGCATCACCGGTGCGCACGAATTGCCACTCTTCGGTGATGCTTACGACGTTTTTGCCTTACCTGTTCGGGAGCTCACTTACCTGTTCGGAGGCGCCCCGTCCAGCGGCCGCCCGAGCACGCCGGGACGTTTCTGCCAGGGCAGTGGCCCGGTCGGCGGCCGGTAGCCCACTCCCAGGGCGTCAAGACGCCGGTAGTGGACGGCCATCCGCCGTTCGAAGTCGGCGAAGTCCCGTTCCGCCGGGGCGGGAAGCGCACTCCAGGCCACCTCCGAGAAGGCCGAAAGCCGCGGGTACGTCTGGTAGTCCACCCGTGCGGGGTCCTCCATCACCTCGGTCCACACGTTGGCCTGAGTGCCGAGCACGTGCCCGGCCTGCGCGGAGGTCAACTCCGGTGGAACGGGTTCGAACCGGTAGACGTCCTCCAGGGTGCGCACATGGCCGATCGGCACCGGCTCGTCCTCGCCCGCCGCCTGGCGGTGGTCCAAGTACACGTACTGCTCGGGGCACATGACCACGTCGTGACCGGCCCGGGCCGCGGCGACCCCGCCCTCGTACCCGCGCCAGGAGGACACGGCCGCGCCCGGCGCGAGCCCGCCCTCCAGGATCTCGTCCCAGCCGATGAGCCGGCGCCCGCGCGCGGTCAGCCACGTGTCGAAGTGGCCGATGAACCACGCCTGCAACTCGTCCTCGTCCGCGAGCCCGAGTTCCTTGATGCGGGCCTGCGCGCTCGGGGACCGCCGCCACTGGTCCTTGAGGCATTCGTCACCGCCGACATGGATGAACTCCGACGGGAACAGAGCGAGGAGTTCCTCGAACACCCCCTCGTAGAAACGCAAAGTGTTGTCAGTGGGGGCGAGTACGTTGGCGGAGATACCCCAGTTGTCCCAGACGGAGAGGGTGGTTGTGTCGATGACGTCGGTGTTGCCGAGTTCCGGATATGCGGCGATGGCGGCCTGCGAGTGGCCGGGTACGTCGATTTCGGGGACGACGGTGATATGCCGCTCGGCGGCGTAGGCGACGATCTCGCGGATGTCCTCCCGGGTGTAGAAGCCACCGTGCGGCTTCTCGTCCCACAGCGGCGAGGCCCGGTGGCCGGATTTCGTGCGCGCCCGCCAGGAGCCGACCTCGGTCAGCCGGGGGTACCTCTTGATCTCGACGCGCCAGCCCTGGTCGTCCGTCAAGTGGAAGTGGAAGACGTTGAGTTTGTGCGCGGCCATCAGGTCGAGGTGGCGCAGAACGCCTTCCTTGGGCATGAAGTGCCGGGCGACGTCGAGCATGAGACCGCGCCATCGGAAACGGGGGCAGTCCTCGATCGTGAGGTGCGGCACGGCCCAGCTGCGGTCACGGCCGAGCGGCGCCCTGCGGTACGCGTCGGGGCCGAGGAGCTGCCGCAGCGTCTGGGCGCCCCAGAAGACACCGGCCGCGCTGCCGCCCTCGATGAGGACGCCGTTCTTGTCGCTGACGAGGCGGTACTCCTCGGGACCGAGCTCCGGGCCGAGCCGGAGCGCGATGCCGTCGCCGTGTGTGTCGTCGAGGTCGCGCCCCTCCGGCAGGGGCAGCCCGGTGGCCTGCCACAGGACCGTGCGCAGCCAGCGGCCGACGCCCTCGGTCGCCGTACCGGCATGGATCCGGGAGTGTTCCGTCAGCCGTACCTCGCCGGCACCGGCGACGAGGCTGCGGGGCGCGGGGATCAGTTCCGTCTCTGAAGTCACGTCGGTCCTTTGCCGCTCCGCCCGGCCCGGAGACCGGCCGTCGCTGTACGGGTCGAAGAAGCACGTCACGGTGGGGGCGGCGAACGGCTGGACGGCCGGGGCATCCGCACACGACCGAGGCCCCGAAGACGCGCCGAAACGCGCCCGGGGCCTCGCCAAGCTCAAGCCGGAGGCGGGATCACCTGCCTCGGGCCGCAGGCAGGACTACTTGTCGCCGTCCTTGCCCTTGTCGCCGCCGGCGCCCATGGACTCGTAGATCTCCTTGCACATGGGACACACGGGGTACTTCTTCGGGTCGCGGCCGGGCACCCACACCTTGCCGCACAGCGCCACGACGGGCGTCCCGTCGAGGGCGCTCGCCATGATCTTGTCCTTCTGGACGTAGTGGGCGAAGCGCTCGTGGTCGCCGTCGCCGTGGGACACCTGTGGCGTCGGCTCTACGAGGGTTCCCGTCCCAGTCCCGCGCTCGGGCTCAAGAGTGCTCATAAGTGCCAAGGGTACTGAAGGTCACACGGATCAGTTGAGCGATGGGTCGTCCGGATATGTGGCCACCATCGCCAGTTCGCTGCGCTGGCGGCGCAGCACCTCGCGCCAGAGTCTCTCCGGGGACGGCGAGGAGACGTCGCCGGGCTCGGACTCGACCACGTACCAGGCACCCTCGACCAGCTCGTCCTCCAGCTGGCCGGGGCCCCAGCCGGCGTATCCGGCGAAGATCCGCAGGGAGCCGAGGGCCGAGGCGAGCAGCTCGGGAGGTGCCTCCAGGTCGACCAGACCGATCGCGCCGTGCACTCTGCGCCAGCCCAGCGGCGCCCCGTCGACGGTCGCGCCGCCCGGGATGACGGCGACCCCGAGGGCCGAGTCCAGGGACACCGGGCCGCCCTGGAAGACGACGCCGGGTTCACCCGCGAGATCCGCCCAGCCCTCCAGGATGTCGCCGACGTCCACCGGGGTGGGACGGTTGAGGACGACACCGAGGGAGCCCTCCTCGTCGTGGTCGAGAAGGAGCACCACCGCACGGTCGAAGTTCGGGTCCGCCAGGGCGGGCGTTGCCACGAGCAACCGCCCTGTGAGCGAGGACACCTCGGTCATGGCAGACATGATCCCGCATCTTGCCTCCGCATGGGGAGGCAATGGCGGTTAGCGGGTGAATGCAGCTCAGGGAGGAATGAAGCACCCCGGGCGCACGGGAGAGCCGGTGACCCCATGTGCCCACCAGGGAACAGTTCGTGTTGTGACACAGCTATGACGTAGCTGGGCCGTCCTTGGGCTTACAGAAGGGGGGTGGGCGGCGATTACCCTTTCCCTTCTGGCCCCTGCCCCACTCATCGGAACGCGAGATACATGACCGTCAACGACGATGTCCTGCTTGTCCACGGCGGAACCCCGCTGGAGGGCGAGATCCGTGTCCGCGGTGCGAAGAACCTCGTACCGAAGGCAATGGTCGCCGCCCTGCTGGGCAGTGAACCGAGTCGACTGCGCAATGTTCCGGACATCCGGGACGTTCGTGTCGTACGCGGACTGCTGCAGCTGCACGGCGTGACGGTCCGTCCGGGTGAGGAGCCGGGCGAGCTGGTGATGGACCCCTCGCACGTCGAGAGCGCGAACGTCGCCGACATCGATGCCCACGCGGGCTCCAGCCGTATCCCGATCCTGTTCTGCGGTCCGCTGCTGCACCGCCTCGGGCACGCGTTCATCCCGGGTCTCGGCGGCTGCGACATCGGCGGCCGGCCGATCGACTTCCACTTCGAGGTGCTGCGGCAGTTCGGCGCGCGCATCGAGAAGCGGGCGGACGGACAGTACCTGGAGGCGCCGCAGCGGCTGCGCGGCACGAAGATCCGGCTGCCGTACCCGTCCGTGGGCGCGACCGAGCAGGTGCTGCTGACGGCCGTCCTCGCGGAGGGCGTCACGGAGCTCTCGAACGCGGCCGTGGAGCCGGAGATCGAGGACCTGATCTGCGTTCTGCAGAAGATGGGCGCCATCATCGCGATGGACACCGACCGCACCATCCGCGTCACGGGTGTGGACCGGCTCGGCGGCTACAACCACCGCGCGCTCCCGGACCGCCTGGAGGCCGCCTCCTGGGCGTCCGCGGCGCTGGCGACCGAGGGCAACATCTACGTCCGCGGCGCCCAGCAGCGCTCGATGATGACGTTCCTGAACACCTACCGGAAGGTGGGCGGTGCCTTCGAGATCGACGACGAGGGCATCCGTTTCTGGCACCCCGGCGGCCAGTTGAAGTCCATCGCGCTCGAAACGGACGTGCACCCGGGCTTCCAGACGGACTGGCAGCAGCCGCTCGTGGTCGCCCTCACGCAGGCCACCGGCCTCTCGATCATCCACGAGACGGTCTACGAGTCCCGCCTCGGCTTCACCTCCGCGCTGAACCAGATGGGCGCCCACATCCAGCTGTACCGCGAGTGCCTGGGCGGCTCCGACTGCCGCTTCGGCCAGCGCAACTTCCTGCACTCGGCCGTCGTCTCGGGCCCGACGAAGCTCCAGGGCGCCGACCTGGTCATCCCGGACCTCCGCGGCGGCTTCTCGTACCTCATCGCCGCGCTGGCGGCCCAGGGCACCTCCCGCGTCCACGGCATCGACCTCATCAACCGCGGCTACGAGAACTTCATGGAGAAGCTCGTGGAGCTGGGGGCGAAGGTGGAACTGCCGGGCAAAGCGCTCGGCTGACCTCAGCCTGCCGGCCGGCCCAGGGGCGACACCGCCTCCGGCTGGGGGTCCGGGGGCCCGCGGCGAAGCCGCTATGTCACACCCCCCGGACAGACACAGCATGGAGAAGCTCGTGGAGCTCGGCGTGAAGGTGGAACTGCCGGGCAGAGCGCTCGGCTGAACGGCAGTCGTACGAACGCCGATGGGGCGGTCACCCGAGTCCGGGTGACCGCCCCATTGGCGTTTGTGTTGAGCGCCCCCGAAAGGGGCGCGGGGCTGCCTCTGCATGCGGCTACCGCCGCGCGGGCGCGACCAGCCACGGACGTCCCGTCGGCCGACGGCGGTCCGCAGTTGCCCGGCGCTCGAAGCGGAGCGCTTACTTGCCCTTCGCGGCTTCCTTCAGCTTGCTGCCCGCGGAGACCTTGACGCTGTAGCCGGCCGGGATCTGGATCGGGTCGCCGGTCTGCGGGTTGCGCGCGGTGCGAGCGGCACGGTGGGTGCGCTCGAAGGTCAGGAAGCCGGGGATGGTGACCTTCTCGTCGCCCTTGGCGACGATCTCGCCGACGGTCTCGGCGAACGCGGCCAGCACGGCGTCGGCGTCCTTGCGGGTCACCTCGGCGCGGTCGGCCAGCGCGGCCACCAGCTCACTGCGGTTCATGTTGTTACTCCCGTGTTCTTCTTGCCGTTGAGGCGTGCCACGCGGCGGAGCCGCATATCGGGCACGGTGATGCCGATGCTGCCAGGGTCCTCGGAGAGGCCCCTGGCCCGGGTCCGTGGTCAGACCCCTCGCGCCCAGGGACGCATCCTGCCCCTACCTGCGGCGCGAAAGCCAATCCGGCACCCGCAGGAGTCGTGAGAACACCCTTGGGAGTCACACGAAAAGAGGGCCTGAGCCTGGCCGACACGATAAACGGCGACCAGGAGGGTCAGGTTCCACGACGCGCCGGTGCAAGGCCTTGCCGTGGCGATCCTCACAGCCTACGGAAAAGCCCTTGCCGGCCCTTACGAGGCTGCCGCGGCCTTCGCCGCTTCCCGCACCGCACCGGCCACCGCGCCCGCGACCTTGTCGTTGAAGACGCTCGGGATGATGTAGTTCGGGTTCAGCTCGTCCTCGGTCACCACGTCGGCGAGGGCCTTCGCGGCGGCGAGCATCATCTCGGTGTTGACCGTACGGGACTGGGCGTCCAGCAGACCGCGGAAGACGCCCGGGAAGACCAGCACGTTGTTGATCTGGTTCGGGAAGTCGGAGCGGCCGGTGGCCACAACGGCCGCCGTCTGACGGGCGATTGCCGGGTCGACCTCGGGGTCGGGGTTCGCGAGCGCGAACACGATGGCACCGTCGGCCATGGCGGCCACGTCGTCGCCGTCGAGGACGTTCGGGGCGGAGACGCCGATGAAGACGTCGGCGCCGCGCACGGCTTCCTTCAGCGTGCCGGTGAGGCCCTCGGGGTTGGTGTTGTCGGCGATCCAGCGCAGCGGGGAGTCGACCGCGGCCTCCCGCAGGTCCTCGCGGCCGCTGTGCACGACGCCGTGGATGTCGGCGACGACGGCGTTCTTGACGCCCGCGGCGAGCAGCAGCTTGAGGATGGCCGTACCGGCCGCGCCGGCGCCGGACATGACGACCCGGATGTTCTCAATTGCCTTGCCGGTGACGCGGAGTGCGTTCGTCAGGGCGGCGAGGACGACGATCGCGGTGCCGTGCTGGTCGTCGTGGAAGACGGGGATGTCGAGGGCCTCGCGCAGCCGCGCCTCGATCTCGAAGCAGCGGGGTGCGGAGATGTCCTCGAGGTTGATGCCGGCGAACCCGGGGGCGATCGCCTTCACGATCTCGACGATCGCGTCGGTGTCCTGGGTGTCGAGGCACAGCGGCCAGGCGTCGATGCCGGCGAACCGCTTGAAGAGGGCCGCCTTGCCCTCCATGACCGGGAGGGCGGCCTTCGGGCCGATGTTGCCGAGGCCCAGCACGGCCGAGCCGTCCGTCACGACCGCAACGGAGTTGCGCTTGATGGTGAGGCGGCGGGCGTCCTCGGGGTTCTCGGCGATCGCCATGCAGACGCGGGCCACGCCCGGCGTGTAGATCATGGAGAGGTCGTCACGGTTGCGGATGGGGTGCTTCGACGCCATCTCGATCTTGCCGCCGAGGTGCATCAGGAACGTACGGTCGGAGACCTTGCCGAGGGTGACGCCCTCGATGCCGCGCAGCTGCGTGACGATCTCGTCGGCGTGGGCCGTGGAACTCGCCGCGATGGTGACGTCGATGCGGAGTTTCTCGTGGCCGGAGGCCGTCACGTCGAGGCCGGTCACCGAGCCTCCGTGGGACTCTACGGCCGTGGTGATCTGGGAGACCGCGGTTCCGCTCGCGGGCACCTCCAACCGGACCGTAATGGAGTAGGAGACGCTGGGCGCCGTTGCCATGGCCGACTTCCTCTGCTTTCACCGTGACGCTGGGTATGCCGTCCGATGGTCGCACCTACTGCCGAGTAGGCGTTAGCCGCTCCGGATTGCGATCGTTTTGTTCACGGCAAAAGAGGCCCGCGTCACAGGGTGACGCGGGCCTCTCGCAGGTCAGTGGCACCGACCCGCCATGCTCGCCTCGCGGCAAGTGGTCGCTCGTAGCGACGAAGGTTGGGCCCGGGGGCTTGGATCGGGCCGGTGCCACACCCAGGCTAACAAACAGATCCCGTAAGGCCATTCCCGTGCCGAGAGTTCATCCGGTTCTTAACTTCGATGGAGCACGCGCTAGTCCCGGAGCAGGTCGGGGACGGCGTTCGCGTCCGGGTCGTCGCGGTCGGCCGAGACGATGGTCAGCTGCTGGGTCGCGCGGGTGAGGGCGACGTACAGGACCCGCAGGCCGGCCGGGGACTCGTCGGCGATCTCCGCGGGCGAGACGACGACCGTCGCGTCGTACTCCAGGCCCTTCGCCTCCAGGCTGCCGAGGGCCACCACCCGGTCGCCGAGCCCGGCGAGCCAGCGGGCGGCCTCCTCGCGGCGCTGCATGGCGACGACGACGCCGACCGTCCCGTCGACACGGTCGAGGAGGCGGGCGGCCTCCTCGCGGACGGACTGCGCGAGGGAGTCCCGTACAACCGTGAAGCGAGGCTCGACGCCTGTCGACCGTACGGCCGACGGGGACTTGGCGCCCGGCATGGCGAGGGCCAGGACCTTGGAGGCGAGCTCGGCGATCTCGGCCGGGTTGCGGTAGTTGACGGTGAGCTCGAAGCGGCGGCGGGGGCGGGTGCCGAGGGCCTCGTCCCGCGCCTCGGCCGCCTCGTCGACGTCGGACCAGGAGGACTGGGCCGGGTCGCCGACGACGGTCCAGGTGGCGTGCCGGCCGCGGCGGCCGACCATGCGCCACTGCATCGGGGTGAGGTCCTGGGCCTCGTCGACGATGACGTGGGCGTACTCGGTGCGCTCCTGCGCGAGCCGCTCGGCGCGCTCGCGCTGCGACTCCTCACGCACCGGCATCAGCTCCTCCAGGCCGGTGAGCTGGTCGAGCGGGTCGAGTTCGCGCTTCTTCCTGGGGCGGGCCGGGGTGCCGAGGATCGACTGGAGCTCGTCGAGCATGGCGATGTCGTGCACGGAGTGGCCGTCGCGGCGCAGCGAGCGGGCGACCCTGCGGACCTCGCCCGGGTTGAGGATCCGGCGGGCCCAGCGGCCGAGGCGCCGCTCGTCGGCCATGGCGGCGAGGACGGCCCTGGGCGTGAGCTCGGGCCACCAGCCGTCGAGGAAGGTGAGGAAGCTGTCCTCGCTCGACACGTCCTCGTCGAAGGAGGAGCGCAGTTCGGCGGCGAGCTCCGGGTCGGTGTGACGGCCGGCCGCGCCCGACTGTGCCCACAGGGCGTCCAGGAGCAGCTTGCGGGCGCGGGGGCGCAGCAGGTTCACGGGCGCGGTGCCGCCGAGCACGGCCTGGCGGATACGGCTCAGCTCGGCGGCCTCCAGCTCCAGACGGCGGCCGAAGGCGACGACCCGCAGACGGGTGGGCGGCCCGGCGGGGGCTGCGGACGTGTCCGTGTCGTCCTCGCCGAAGGCGAGCTGACCGGCGGCGGCGCGTCCGGCATCACCCGCAGGCCCCAGCTCCAGCGCCCCGCGCGCCGCCTTCCGCAGGACCTTGAGCATGCGGTACGAGCCCTTGGCGCGGGCCGTGGACGGGGAGTCGTAGAGCGTGGCCTCCGCGCCGTCGACGAGCGAGCCGATCGCGCGGATGGCGACCTGGCCCTCCTCGCCGAGGGAGGGGAGGACCCCCTCGGTGTAGGCGACGAGCAAGGGGGTCGGGGAGACGATCAGGATGCCGCCCGCGTACCTGCGCCGGTCCTGGTAGAGGAGGTAGGCGGCGCGGTGGAGTGCCACGGCCGTCTTGCCCGTGCCGGGGCCGCCCTCGACATAGGTCACCGAGGCGGCGGGCGCGCGGATGACCAGGTCCTGTTCGGCCTGGATGGAGGCGACGATGTCCCGCATGGTGTGGCTGCGGGCCTGGCCCAGGGCGGCCATCAGGGCGCCGTCGCCGATGACGGGCAGTTCGTTGCCGTCGAGGAAGGCCTTGAGCTCGGGGCGCATCAGGTCGTCCTCGACGCCGAGCACCTTGCGGCCCTTGGAACGGATGACACGGCGGCGCACCACCCGGCCGGGGTCGACGGGGGTGGAGCGGTAGAAGGGTGCGGCTGCGGGCGCCCGCCAGTCGATGACGAGCGGCGCGTACTCGGAGTCCAGGACACCGATCCGCCCGATGTGCAGGGTCTCGGCGATATCGGCGGTGTCGTCGTCCCGCACGGCACCCTCGGCGGGTTCTACGGCGGTGTAGGCGCCGTCGGGCCCCTTCTTGCCGTCCTTGCCGAGCAGCAGGTCGATCCGCCCGAAGAGGAAGTCCTCGAACTCGTTGTTGAGCCGGTTGAGATGGATTCCCGCCCGGAAGACCTGTGCGTCCCGCTCGGCGAGGGCGCCGGGCGTGCCGACCTGGCCGCGCTTGGCCGCGTCGTTCATCAGGAACTCGGCCTCGTGGATCTTCTCCTCAAGACGCCGGTACACCCGGTCGAGGTGTTCCTGTTCGACGCTGATCTCTCGGTCGCGTACGGAGTCGTGATCCGAGCCGACGGCGGTTTCGGGTTGAGCCTGAGCGGCCACCGGGCCCCCTTCTGACGTGCATGGCAGCCGTCAACCGTACGCGAAGGGGACCCGGCAAAGCTACGTAAGTTACGCGTGGATCTTCACGAGAACTACGCGTCGACCTCGACGAGCTTCTTGCCCTGGAAGGTCATGACCTCGAAGTGGTCGATCTCGTTGGGCTTGAGGGCCGCGCCGCCCTGGGCGTAGAGCGGTTGCTTCGCCTCCGGTGTCTTGCCGTTCGGGATGCCGTAGCCCCACTTCGGGACCGACCAGGAGGACATGGTCTCGCGCTCGCCGTTCTTGCCGACGGCGATGAGCGAGCACTTCAGCGGGCCCTTGACGTTGCTGAGCTCGACGACGCCCCAGGTGCCCCAGTCCTTCTGCTCCATCGCCACGGTCGCCTTGACCTTGGTGGACGCGTCCGTGTTGGAGACCTTGTCGGAGATGGTGCCGAAGGCGGCCTTGGCTCCGGCCGCCAGCGGTGTGGCGGTCGTACCCGAGTCACCGCCGCCGTTGACCGCCATGACACCCAGCGGACCGCCGATGATCAGCGCCGCCGCGGCCGCCACCAGGTAGAAGCCCTTGCGGCGCTTCTGCGCCCGGCGCTCGGCGACCTCGTCGACCAGCTTCTCCGCGAGCCGCGGGCTGGGCCTGGCGGACAGGGACTCCCCGATCGCGGGCGAACCGGTCCCCGGGAGGTCCGCGAGGGCGGCGAGCATCGGTTCCATCCCGGCCAGCTCGTCGAGCTGCTGGGCGCACCATTCGCAGGTCGCGAGGTGTGCCTCGAAAGCGGTTGCCTCGGCGTCGTCGAGGATGCCGAGAGCGTAGGCGCCGACCGTCTCGTGTTCGCTCGGGCCCGGAGATCCCATCATGGAGCCAGACATACCCGAACCACCTGTACCGAATCCCTGGTTTCCCCCGTAAACACTCATCACGCCGTCACCCCCCGCTCCTCCAGTGCCAGCTTCATCGACCGCAGGGCATAGAACACCCGGGACCGCACCGTGCCGCTGGGAATGCCCAGCGTCTCGGCGGCCTCGTTGACGGTACGCCCCTTGAAATAGGTCTCGACGAGCACCTCCCGGTGGGCCGGGGTCAGGTCGTCCAGCGCGTCCGACAGCGTCATCAACCACAGCGCCTTGTCGATCTCGTCCTCCGCGGGGATGACCTCCAGCGGCGACGGATCGACCTCCTGCGGCCGGGCCTGCCGGCTGCGGTGGCCGTCGATGACGATGCGGCGCGCGACCGTCACCAGCCAGGGGCGTACAGATCCGGTCGCCCGATTGAGCTGACCGGCGTTCTTCCAGGCACGGATCAATGTCTCCTGGACCACGTCCTCGGCGCGTTGCCGGTCTCCGGCGACCAGGCGCAGTACGTATGCAAGGAGAGGTCCGGCGTGCTCGCGATAGAGCGCACGCATCAGCTCCTCATCAGGTTCCGAGGGCTGGGACATGCGATGTCGGGCCCTCGATCCACGTTCATTGGCCACGACGGAATCCTTGCGCACGCCCACCTCCGATGTCCGGGGGTTCCCCCAGTCGGTCGCTCCTCCACGGGTACGGATGTGGGCCAGGTCATGTTCAACGTGAGATGACAGTTTTCTTCTGAGTGACGTGACGAGGTGGACATGGGAGCACATTCCCACCCCGCGATCTTTACATTTCCGCCACATTGGCGAGATCGCAACCGCTGCCCACGTCACGGATGAGGTAAACGGTGTGTAATCGAAATCACTTCGAAGACTCGTCCACAGAAGCCGCATACCGGACGTCAGGCGCGCGCCAGAGCCGCCCGCCGACGGTGCCGGGCCACCCTTTCGCGGTTCCCACAGACCTCACTGGAGCACCAGCGCCTCCTGCGCCCCCGGGACGAATCCACGTAAACGATCGGGCAGTTGTCCCCCTCGCACTGCCGCAGACCGGCCCGTGCGACGGGGTCGGTGAGGAGCTCCACGGCGTCCCGGGCGATCGCGCCGAGCAGCGCCGCGCACTCGGGCGGGCCGTCCAACTCGCGTACGAGCGAGCCGTCCTCGCTCCGCACGGCGCGTGGGGCGGGAGGTGAGACACGGGCGATCTCGTTCACGCGGGCGAGCGCGATGTCGTACGACGGCCTGAGCCGTGCCGGCGCGAGTCCCGCGTGCACCAACTGCCCGATCTGTCCGCGCAGTTCACAGAAGCTGGTCAGCCAGGACGGGTCGGCATGGCTCAGCGGGGTGGTCGCGGGCACCAGGCCTGCCCCGGTGATCCAGGCGCACAGCACCTCGAGGGAGTCGAACCGCTCCTCGGGATGGGTGGTGGCGAGGAGGTCGAGACAGATCCGCCCGGCGTCGAACCGCAGCTCGTACGCGACCGTGGCCGTACCCAGTGCCATGTGCCTGTCACCGCCTGGCTCGGGAACCTGAGGGCTGAAGCAACCGATCCCTCTTACAGTGCCTTCCCGCTGGCGCGGCCGGAACCCCTCGTACCGGCGGTGGACAGGGCGACGGCTGGACGCGCGCTTATGCGGCTGCGCTTCTCGGCGATGTTCCGGCCGCGCGGCCGTCCGTTGACTGGAGGGCATGACAACCCACAGCAGGAGCACGGGATTCGTACTGGGTGCGGCCACGGTCGCGATGGGCCTGATCGCAGGCGTCTACTACATCTTCGCGTGCTGTGTGATGCCGGCGCTGGCCCGCAGCGAGGACCGGGTCTACGTCGAGGTGATGCGGAACATCAACGACGTGATCCAGAACCCGGCGTTCTTCCTCAGCTTCATGGGGGCGCTGCTGCTCACGGCGGTCTCCTCGTGGCAGCTGCGCGGGCAGCCGTACCGCTGGTGGGTGTGGGCGGCCCTGGCGGCCTACGCGCTCGGCTTCCTCACCACGGTCGCCGTCAACATCCCGCTCAACAACGACCTGGCGAACATGAAGGATCCAACGGCGGCACGGGAGCACTTCGAGCACGTGTGGGTGGCGTGGAATGTGGTGCGGGCGCTGCTGTCGACGGTGGCGCTGGGGTGCTTGGCGCGGGCGCTGGTGCTCCACGGCAGGGTTACGCGCGGCACGTCTGAGCGCCGGGCGGACACTCTCAGCCCGTCGTGGGGAGTTTGAGGACGAGGCCGTTCAGGCCGAACGGGGGTCCGGGGGCAGAGCCCCCAGACACGCCCGCAGGTCACACATCCGCGTACTTCGCATCAGCGGCGGGATCCAACGCCAGCCGATACCCCCGCTTGACCACCGTCTGGATCAACTTCGGCGCACCGAGAGCCGTCCGCAGTCGAGCCATCGCGGTCTCCACCGCATGCTCGTCCCGTCCGGCACCGGGCAGCGCCCGCAGCAGTTCCGCCCGGGCCACCACCCAGCCCGGCCGCCGCGACAGCGCCCGCAACAGGGACATCCCGGCGGGCGGTACGGGCTTGAGGTCGCCGTCCACGAGCACCGCATGGCCGCGGATCTCCACCCTGTGCCCGGCGATGGGCAGGGACCGCGCCCGGTTCGGAAGCTCCTGGCACAGCAGCTGGACGAGGGGGCCGAGCCGGAAGCGTTCGGGCTGGATCGTGTCGATGCCGTGGGCCTGCAGCGGCAGCGCGGTGACGGGACCGACGCAGGTCGGCAGCGCGTCGTGGTGGAGGGCGGCGAGCAGCTCGGGCAGCATGCCGCGCTCCTCGGCCCGGTTCAGCAGCGATACGGCGGCGGGCGCGCTGGTGAAGGTGATCGCGTCAAGGCCCCGGGAGACCGCGGCGTCCAGCAGCCGGTCCAGCGGCGCCAGGTCCTCCGGCGGCATCCACCGGTACACCGGAACCCCGACGACCTCCCCTCCCGCGGCCCGCAGCGACTCCACGAAGCCGGGCAGCGGCTCGCCGTGCAGCTGTACGGCGATACGGCGCCCGTCGACGCCCTCCTCGAGGAGCCGGTCCAGCACCTCGGCCATGGACTCGCTCGACGGCGACCACTCCTCGGTCAGCCCGGCGGCCCGTATCGCGCCCTTGACCTTGGGGCCGCGGGCCAGCAGCTCCACGTGCCGCAGCCGTTCGATCAGCGGCTCGCCCAGTCCCCACCCCTCGGCGGCCTCGACCCACCCGCGGAACCCGATGGCGGTCGTGGCCACCACCACGTCCGGCGCCTGGTCGATCAGGTCCTTCGTCACCGCGAGCAGTTCGCTGTCGTCGGAGAGCGGCACGATGCGCAGGGCGGGTGCATGCAGGACGGCGGCTCCCCGTCGCTGCAGCAGTGCGCCCAGCTCGTCGGCCCGGCGGGCGGCGGTCACGCCCACGGTGAATCCCGCCAGGGGGCCGTGCCCGCCCAGGTCTGGTCGCTGCTGTTCCTCGTACATGGCTCTCGTCCCGAACTCGAGTCGTCGTACATGCGGTAGTGCGCGGTACCTACATGCCGAACGAGCCTGTCAACGGCGCGTGACAGGCTCGGTTCGGCTTCATGTCGCCGGTGTTACGTCACACCTCGGCGTAGCTGAGCTGCGGCTTCGCCTCCGCGGCAGCCTCGGACTGCACCGCCGCGGCCGGGCGTCGAAGGTATACGGCCCAGGTCACCGCGAAGCAGAGGGCGTAGAAGGCGAGGAAGGCGACGAACGCTCCGGTGCCGGATCCGTAGGAGAGGAAGGACTGGCGGAAGGCGAGGTTGATGCCGACGCCGCCGAGCGCTCCGACCGCGCCGATGAGGCCCATGGACGCTCCGGAGAGCCGACGCCCGTACTTGGCCGCCTCCTCCCCTTCCAGCCCCTTGGCGAGGGCCTTCGTCTGGAAGATGCCGGGGATCATCTTGTACGTCGAGCCGTTGCCGAGCCCGGTGAGCACGAACAGCACCACGAAGGCCACGGTGAACAGGGCCAGCGACTTCTGCATGGAGGCGACGATCAGAACCGCGGTCGCGGCGCCCATGCCGACGTAGTTCCAGAGGGTGATCTTCGCGCCGCCGTAACGGTCGGCGAGCCAGCCGCCGACGGGACGGATCAGCGAGCCGAGCAGCGGGCCGATGAAGGTGACGTACGCGGCCTGCAGCGGCGTACGGCCGAACTGGTTCGTCAGCACCTGGCCGAAGGCGAAGCTGTAGCCGATGAACGAGCCGAAGGTGCCGACATAGAGGAAGGACATGATCCAGGTGTGGGCGTCCTTCGCGGCGTCCTTGGCGGCACCGGTGTCGTTCTTCACATTCTCGATGTTGTCCATGAAGAGCGCGGCGAGGACGGCGGCGACGACGATCAGCGGGATGTAGATCCCGAGCAGCACACGCGGCCCACCGCTCGCGCCGATGATCGCGAGGGCGACCAGCTGGATGACCGGTACGCCGATGTTGCCGCCGCCCGCGTTGAGGCCGAGCGCCCACCCCTTCTTACGGAGCGGGAAGAAGGCGTTGATGTTGGTCATCGAGGAGGCGAAGTTGCCGCCGCCGATGCCGGCCAGCAGGCCGATCCCGAGGAAGGTGTCGAAGGACGTGCCCGGCTTCATCACCGCGAACGCGGCGATCGACGGGATGAGCAGCAGGCTGGCCGAGATGATCGTCCAGTTCCGGCCGCCGAAGAGAGCGACGGCGAAGGTGTAGGGGACGCGGACGACCGCGCCGACCAGCGTGACCATCGAGGTCAGCAGGAACTTGTCGGCCGGGGTGAGCCCGTACTCCGGGCCCATGAAGAGCACCAGCACCGACCACAGGGTCCAGATCGAGAACCCGATGTGCTCGGAGAGAACGGAGAAGAGCAGGTTCCGCTTGGCGATCTTCTCTCCGGTCTCGTTCCAGAAGGTCTCGTCCTCGGGATCCCACTGCTGAATCCAGCGGCCTCCCCTGCTGGGTGCGGGGGCTGTGCTAGGGGCTGTCATGACGCCTCCACGGTGCTACGGGGCTCGGTCGTGCTCGGGGGCAGATGAGCGGTGATGAGTCCCGAAGGTAGGGAGGCGGCGTTTCCGGCCTGTGGCACCGGGTGACCGGAAGGGAACTTTGCTCTCACCCCGCGCGGACGGGGGATGAGAGGTTCTGCGGCCGTACGTTACGAAGAGCTCCGCATCACGAAGAGGTCTCCGTGAAGGATCACGAACGGGCGGCGAGGTTTCATCGACCGCGGCGGTCGACGGCCGTCAGGTCGATCTCGATGTCGAAGGGCACGGAGACCTTGAGCATGTCGTGGAAGATGCCGGTGAGGCCGTAGGACTTGGTGGCGGGGTCCAGTTCGTAGACGTACACGACGGGGTATCCCTTGTCGTCGTCCTGCTCGACCCGCCAGAAGTGCGGAACGCCTGCGGCCGCGTACTTGCGGGGCTTGACCTCGCGGTCGCGTTCGCGGGAATCGGCGGAGACGACTTCGACGGCGAGGATGACGTCCTCGGGCTTGTACCAGGTCTGGTCGGGGCCGGTGTTCGCCTCCAGGGGGAAGACCAGGATGTCCGGCTCGGGCCGGTTCTTCGCATCCAGCTTGACCGTCATCTGCCGCATGACATCCAGGTGCTCCGGCACCTGTCCGAGAAGGGTGTTCTCGAGCAGGCGCATGCACCGAGAGTGGAATGCGGTCTGCGGACTCATGAAGACGAGACTCCCGTCGATCAACTCCGTGTGCGGCGGGAGGCCCGGAATCCGGTCGAGGTCGTCCGCGGTCCAGCCCCCGGGGGGCGGGATGGGCCAGCGGTACGCGGGCTCGTCGTCCAGCCCGTCGTCGGATGCGGCGCTCATCGGTGCTCCCATGGGACGGAGTCTCGACTGTCGGTTCAGCGTACCCAGGGGCAATGGTGGCCGGCTCACCTCAATGAGTGATCCAGCCTGTCCCTCAGCGATCCGAATGTGGCTCCGCGCCGCTGTCCGCCCCCGTTTCCGGCCGCGCATGGAGCACGTCCCGTGCCTGGTCCGCGGCGCGGGCGATGCTTTCCGAGACGAAGTCCAGGAAGCGGGCGATGTTCTCCAGGCGGACGGCGGCCGGGGTGCCGGCGCCGAGGACGGCGACGCCCTGCCGTGCGGTCTCGGCGACCTGGGCGGTGCCGCGGACGCTGGCCATCATCGACTGGTACCAGACGTCCGAGTCGACCACATACCGCTCCCGGCGGCGTGCGTCGCGTTCGCGCCTGATCATGCCCTGTTCCTCGAGGAACGCGACCGCTTTGGAGATGGACGCCGGGCTGACCTCGAGGCGCTGGACGAGTTCGGCGGCGGTGAGGCTGCCCGCGTCGCTGAGGCAGACGGCGGCCAGCACCCGGGCCATCATCTGCGGCGTGCCCGACTGCACGAACACGGTGGCGAGCGTCTCCTCGTACGCGCGCACCGCCTCGGCGTCGCGCCCGTAGGGCTGCGGGGACGCCTGCGAGCTCCGGGGTGCGGCCTGCTTGCGGCGGTGGGCGCGGTGGGCCGTCGCGCGGTGGGCGATCTCGGCGCGGTAGGCGGTGGGGCCGCCGTTGCGCAGCACCTCGCGCGTGATGGTCGAGGTCGGGCGGTCCAGGCGCCGGGCGATCTCCGCGTAGGCGAGGCCGTCGGCCAGCCCCAGCGCGATCTGCTGGCGGTCCTGCTGGGTGAGCCTGCCTCCCGGCATCGTCTTCTCCTTCGTACGCCCGCTTCGGTGCCGCCCACTCTAGCGTTCACCTTCAGCCCATTGCAACGATCGGAAAGCTGACGTTGCATTAAATTCTGAACCGTTGCAACGATTTACCTGCTCTCACCTGCATTGATTGCCTTTCTATGCAACAAGGCTGTTGCCGCATCCATGAACGCAACGTAGCTTTCCTTTATCAGAAACAGCGGGCCGACAGAGCGCCCGCTGCACACGAAGGAGAGCACCATGCAGAAGTTCAACACCCCCGCCGCCGTCTCCGCCGTCCTCGACATCCCCGCCGGACGCATCGAGTTCATCGCGGCCGACCGGGCCGACACCACCGTCGAGGTCCGGCCCGCCAACGCCTCCAAGAACCGCGATGTGAAGGCGGCGGAGCAGCTGGAGGTGGGCTACCGCGACGGTGTGCTGCGGATCGAGGCGAAGCCGGCGAAGAACCAGTACCTCGGCCCCTCCGGGTCCGTCGAGGTCACCGTCCAGCTGCCCGCCGGCTCCCGCATCGAGGCGAGGACGGCCGGCGCCGAGCTGCGGACCGTGGGCCGGCTCGGTGACGTCGTCTTCGAGGGCGCCTACCGCCAGATCAAGATCGACGAGGCCGCGAGCCTGCGCCTCACCGCGGTCGACGGCGACGTCGAGGTCGGCCGCCTGGGCGGCCCCGCCGAGATCAACACCGCACGGGGCGACATCCGGATCGCCGAGGCCGTGCGCGGCACGGTGACCCTGCGCACCCAGTCCGGCGACATCTCGGTCGGCGCCGCCGCCGGTGTCTCCGCCGTCCTGGACGCCGGCACCGGCCACGGGCGCGTCAGCAACGCGCTCAAGAACGACGGCAGCGCCGAGCTCGACATCCGCGCCACCACGTCCTCCGGTGACATCACCGCCCGCAGCCTCTGACCGCCCGCGGCCTCCCAGCCTTCGAAGGAGCACTTCCCATGACCGACCTGGCCATCGCGGCGAACGGGCTGCGCAAGTCCTACGGGGACAAGACCGTCCTCGACGGCATCGACCTGGCCGTCGCGGAAGGAACGATCTTCTCCCTGCTCGGCCCGAACGGCGCCGGCAAGACCACCGCCGTCAAGATCCTCTCCACCCTCGTCGGCGCCGACGCCGGCGACCTGTACGTCGGCGGTCACAGCCTCGCCACCGACGCGCAGGCCGTGCGCGCCGCGATCGGCGTCACCGGGCAGTTCTCCGCCGTCGACAACCTGATCACCGGCGAGGAGAACATGCTCCTGATGGCGGACCTGCACCACCTCTCCAGGCGGGAGGGGCGGCAGGTCACCGCCGAACTGCTGGAGCGCTTCGACCTCACCGAGGCCGCGAAGAAGCCCGCCTCCACCTACTCCGGCGGCATGAAACGCCGCCTCGACATCGCCATGACCCTGGTCGGCAGTCCGCGGATCATCTTCCTCGACGAGCCGACCACCGGCCTCGACCCGCGCTCGCGGCACACCATGTGGCAGATCATCCGCGACCTCGTCGCGGGCGACGGCGTCACCGTCTTCCTCACCACCCAGTACCTGGACGAGGCCGACGAGCTGGCCGACCGTATCGCCGTCCTCCACGACGGCGGGATCGCCGCCGAAGGCACCGCCGAGCAGCTCAAGCGGATCGTCCCCGGCGGCCATGTACGGCTCCGCTTCACCGACCCGGCCGCCTATCAGCGCGCCGCCTCCGCCCTGGCTGAGGCGGCGCGGGACGACGAAGCCCTCGCCCTGCGGATCCCCAGCGACGGCAGCCAGCGCGAACTGCGCTCCCTCCTCGACTGGCTGGACTCGGCCGGCGTCGAGGCCGACGAGCTGACCGTGCACACCCCCGACCTCGACGACGTCTTCTTCGCCCTGACCAGCAGCACCCACCCCAAGGAGGCCCTGCGATGAGCGCCCCTCTGGCTCCCGCCCGCCCGACCCGGATCTCCCTCGCCGTGCGCGACTCGTCCACGATGCTGCGCCGCAATCTGCTGCACGCCCGCCGCTACCCGTCGCTCACCCTGAATCTGCTGCTCACCCCGGTCATGCTGCTGCTGCTCTTCGTCTACATCTTCGGAGACGCGATGAGCGCGGGCCTCGGCGGCGGCGCCGACCGCTCCGACTACATCGCCTACCTCGTGCCGGGCCTGCTGCTGATGACCGTCGGCTCCACCACGATCGGCACCGCGGTGTCCGTCTCCACGGACATGACCGAGGGCATCATCGCCCGCTTCCGCACCATGGCCATCCACCGCGGATCCGTGCTGATCGGGCACGTCATCGGCAGCGTGCTGCAGTGTCTGATGAGCGTGGTCCTGGTCGGTGCGGTCGCCGTGGCCATCGGCTTCCGCTCCACCGACGCCACCGTCCTGGAGTGGGTCGCCGCCTTCGGGCTGGTCACGCTGTTCGCCCTGGCGCTCACCTGGATCGCGGTCGGGATGGGCCTGGTCAGCCCGAACGCCGAGGCCGCCGGAAACAACGCGATGCCGCTGATCTTCCTCCCGCTCATCTCCAGCACCTTCGTCCCCCTGCACACCATGCCGGGCTGGTTCCAGCCGATCGCCGAGTACCAGCCCTTCACTCCCGCCATCGAGACCCTGCGCGGCCTCCTCCTCGGCACCCCGATCGGCCACAACGGGTGGCTCGCCATCGCCTGGTGCGTCGGCCTCGCGGTCCTCGGCTACTTCTGGTCGGCATCGAAGTTCAACAGCGAGCCGAAGTAACCGCCATGGCAGCGCGGGCCCCGGCAGCCCGTCCGACCGTCCCGTCCCAGGGCGGCGTACACCGACAACACGTCGGAGTGCGCCGCCCCGTTCGTGTCCGCTCAGCCCTTCCGCCGGGCGGCTTCAGGCATGACCTCCGTATCGACGGCCGGAAACCATCCACCAGAAGGCACCCGCAGCCAGTCCTCCTCCGCCGAGAGTTCGAGCGCCGCCCGTCGAAGCGCGTCGAATGCGGGGTGCACCAGCCCCTTCCGCCACACGAGCGACACGGGCGACAAGGGCACTGGATCGATCAAGGGCCGCAGCACCGTGCGAGGCATGGCCGGGAAATCCACCACGGCGAGGATCGGGTGGCGCGTCTTGGCCATGATCCGCTCGAACTCCTCCTCCCCGACGGCCAGTGGAACGGGCGGTGCGACCTCGATGCCCCGTCCGTCGAACAGGCGGTGGGCCAGATCCGTCCACTCCGGTGTCCGCGGGTTTCCCGCTCCCGCGTACACCGTCTCCCCCGCCAGCGCGGCGAGCGGCACCGCGTCCAGCTCCGCCAGCCGGTGGTCCTCGGGCAGCACGACCGCCATCGGCTCGTACCGCACGGGCTGGTGCTCCAGCCGGGCCCGCAGCACCGGGTCCAGGCCTGCGAAGCGGCCGAACGACGCGTCGAGCCGCCCGGCGAGCAGTTCCTCCGCCGCGCCGGTCAGCCCGCTCTCGTAACGGGCCATCAGCTCGTGGTCGGGGGCGAGTTCGCGGGCGCGGTGCAGGACGCGGCGCGCGGTGGCCGCGCCCCGGTAGTTGAGGTCGACCAGCAGCGGTCTGGCCTGCCCGAAGGCGGCCAGCAGCTCGTCCTGCGCCTGAAGCGCGCGGCGCGCGTACGGCACCAGCCGCTCACCGTCGGCCGTGAGCGTCACCTGCCGGGTGCTGCGCACGAACAGCTCGGCCCCGAGCTCCCGCTCCAGGCGCCGCACATCCCGGCTGAGCGCCTGCTGGGCGACGTAGAGCCGGGCGGCGGCACGTGTGAAGTGCAGTTCCTCGGCGACGGAAAGGAAGGCACGCAGGAGGCGGGGGTCGAGATGGCTGGTCGCGGGCATCCGGCGAACGTACAACAGGACTTACCACACAGGTGCGTGAATCTGCGCGGAGAAGGTGTTGGACCCCTTGATCACCCACGGGCGACCGTAGTGCCCATGCCGCAACCGACTCCGCACCGGGCCCCGTTGTTCACCGTCACCGCCGACACCCTCGTCGCCGTCGACTTCAGCCCCCGTACCCGCACCCGCCCGCCCGGTCCCTACCGCCGCCTCTTCGCCACCCAGGGCGCCCGCGCCTTCACCTTCGGGAATCTGCTGGCGCGGCTCCCGATGGGCATGTTCGGCGTGAGCGCGGTCGTGATGGTCTCCGGTGCGCGCGGCTCGTACGCCCTCGCCGGCGCCGTCACCGCGACCGGACTCGCGGCGACGGCCGTGGTGGCGCCGTGGACCGCGCGGCTCGTCGACCGGTACGGACAGGCCCGGATCGCCGTACCCGCCACGGTGATCGCGGCCCTCGGCTCCCTCGCCCTCCTGCTCTGTGTGCACTTCGGCGCCCCCGCCTGGACCTTGTTCGCCTCCTACGCCGCCACCGCGACGACCCCGAACACCGGCGGCATGTCCCGCGCGCGCTGGGCCCATCTGCTGAAGGGCGACGACGGCGCGCTGCACACCGCGAACTCCTTCGAACAGGCCGCCGACGAGCTCTGCTTCATGCTGGGCCCGGTGCTCGCGGCCTTCCTGTGCGGGACCTTCTTCCCGGAGGCGGGCACGCTGGTGGGGGCGGTGCTGCTGCTCACCGGCATGCTGGTGTTCGCCGCGCAGCGCTCGACCGAGCCGCCGGCACGGCGGCAGGCGCGCGCCAGGTCCCCGTTCCGCGCGCCCGGAATGCTCCCGCTGCTCGCCGTCTGTCTCGCCATGGGCGCGGTGTTCGGCTCCATGGAGGTCGTCACGATCGCGTTCGCGGACGCACAGGGACACCGTTCGGCTGCGGGCCTCGTGCTCGCGTTGCAGGCGGCCGGTTCGTGCGGGGCGGGTCTGCTGTACGGAGCCCTCAGACCGAGCGGTCCCGCCGATGCCCGCCTGCCGTGGTGCATCGCCGCGATGACCACCCTGTTGACCCTCCCCCTTCTCGCCGCCGCCCTCACCGGCTCGCTCCTGCTGCTGGCGGGCGCGCTGCTGGTCGCGGGCATGGCGACCGCTCCGACCATGGTCACGACGATGACGCTGGTGCAGCGGCGCACCCCCGAGGGCAGCCTCAACGAGGGCATGACCCTCGCGGTGACCGGCCTGCTCGGCGGGATCGCCTGCGGCTCCGCGACCGGCGGCCGGCTGGTGGACCAGTTGTCCCCGACGGCCGGGTTCGGGGTGCCGGTGACGGCCGCCGCCACGGCACTGTTGATCGCCGGTGCGGCCCCGCGCCCCCTCAGGGGCGCGGGGCTGTATCGACAAGCGGCTCCGCCGCGGGGCGCGAACAGCCCCCACCGACCCGCGGGTCAATAACCGGCCGTCCCGCGGAGCATTTCTCGCGCAAGCCATTGACGCACCCACAGTGCCCGCATACCTTCGCCCGTCGAAGCGCTTCGACGTCACGCATCGAATCGATTCGACGACCGGATCCGTCCGCCGCGTGACGCCCCGCATACCCATCCGGCTCTCCAGGAGGCACGGGATGTTGACGGCACGAAGGCGTGTGATGACGGTCACGGCCGCGCTCCTCGGCGGATCGCTGCTGGTCACGGCATGCGGCGGCTCGGACAGCGGGTCCTCCGACGCCAAGACGCTCAAGCTCTGGCACTACGAGGGCCCCGACAGCGCGATGGGCGTGGCCTGGAACGAGGCGATCAAGGAGTTCGAGGCGAAGCATCCGGGCGTCAAGGTGAAGTTCGAGGAGAAGGGCTTCGACCAGATCCAGAAGACGGCGCCCATGATCCTGAACTCCTCCGACGTGCCCGACATCATGGAGTACAACAAGGGCAACGCGACCGCGGGCGCCCTCTCGAAACAGGGCCTGCTGACCGATCTGACCGCCGAGGCCACCCAGCGCGGCTGGGACAAGAAGCTCAGCGCGGGCGTCCGCACGACCAGCAGGTACGACACCAACGGCGTGATGGGCTCCGGCAACTGGTACGGCGTCCCCAACTACGCCGAGTACACGATGGTCTTCTACAACAAGGACCTCTTCAAGAAGTACGGGATCAGCGAGCCGAAGACATTCGACGAACTGACGGCCGCCATGGACAAGTTCGTCGCCAAGGGCGTCACCCCGCTCGCCAACGCGGGCGCCGAGTACATGGCCCAGCAGTACCTCTACCAGCTGGCCCTCTCCAAGGCCGACCGCGCCTGGGTGGACAAGTACGAGCTGTACAAGGGCAAGACCGACTTCCACGACACGGCGTGGACATACGCCGCGAACACCTTCGCCGACTGGGTGAAGAAGGGCTACATCAGCAAGAAGTCCACCAGCACCAAGGCCGAGGACGCGGGTGTCTCCTGGATCCAGGGCAAGGCGCCGATCCTGTTCTCCGGCAGCTGGTGGTACGGCCGCTTCCAGCAGGAGGCCAAGTTCGACTGGGACACCACCCTGTGGCCCGGCTCGAACCTGACCCTGGGCTCAGGCGGCAACATCTGGGTGGTCCCCAAGAACGCCAAGAACAAGGAACTGGCCTACGACTTCATCGACATCACCATGTCGAAGAAGGTCCAGAACCTGCTCGGCAACAAGGGCGGCATCCCGGTCGCGGCCGACACCTCCGCCATCACGGACCCGAAGTCCAAGCAGCTCATCGCCAACTTCAACACCCTCAGCGGGCGTGACGGCCTGGCCTTCTACCCGGACTGGCCGGTGAACGGCTTCTACGACGTCCTCGTCTCCGAGACGCAGAAGCTGATGACGGGCAGCGAGAAACCGGACGCCTACCTCAGCGCACTCCAGCAGGCCTACGACAAGGGCGCGCCGACGACATGACGGTCACCGTCGAACGGGGTGCGCGGGCCGTCGGCAAGCACCCGGACGCCGGCCCGCGCCGCCCCCGTACCCGCGACTCGTACGCCCTGTTCCTGCTCCCCGGCATCCTCGCCTTCACGGCGATCATCGTCGTCCCGTTCCTGATGAACACGGGTGTGAGCTTCACGGAGTGGCAGGGCATCGGCAGTCCCAGGTGGACGGGGCTCGCCAACTACCGCGAGCTGATGGACGATGCGGAGTTCTGGGCGTCGTTCCGGCACAGCCTGTTCATGGTCGTCGCCATGGCGGCCGTACCGACGATGATCGGTCTCGTCCTGGCGGCTGCCCTGTTCGACTACATCGGCAAGCACTTCGGATCCAGGTGGGCCGCGGTGCTGCGCGCCTGCTTCTACCTCCCGCAGGTGCTGCCGATCGCGGTCGCCGGGATCGTGTGGAGCTGGATCCTGGCCCCCGACAACGGCTCCCTCAACGAGCTGCTGAAGGCGGTCGGGCTCGGCAGCTGGCAGCAGGACTGGCTCGGTGACCCCGACATCGCGCTGTACAGCGTGATGGGGGTGATGGTCTGGGTGCAGATCGGCTTCCCGCTGGTGGTGTTCATGGCGGGCCTGCAACGCGTCGACCCGCAGCTGTACGAGGCGGCCGAGCTGGACGGCGCGGGCTGGTGGCGCCGCTTCTGGCACATCACGCTGCCGCAGATCCGACCTGAGATCTACGTCGTCCTGACCTGGTGCACGATCGCCGCGCTCAAGGTGTTCGGGGCGGTGTACGTGCTGACCAAGGGCGGCCCGGGCGGCGCGACCGACGTCCCGTCCTACTTCTCCTTCTCCACCTTCTTCGAGAAGACCCAGGTCGGCTACGGCGCGGCGATCTCCACGATCCTGACGGTGATCATCCTGGCGCTGTCCCTGGTCCTCCTGAAGCTCCAGACCCGCGAAGAGGAAGGGGACCGCACATGACGACCGCCCTGCGCCGCTCCCCGGTGCTGATCGCCCTGTGCATCGCCGCCCTGTTCATGGTGGTGCCGTTCCTGATCGTCGCGGTCAACGCGTTCAAGTCGCCGGCCGAGTACTCCCAGAACGGGCCCCTCAGCCTCCCCAAGGGCCTGTATCTGGACGGCCTCAAGAGCTTCTGGCAGCGCGTCGACTTCGGCCAGAAGCTGGTCAACTCGGTGCTGATCAGCGGCTCGGTGGCCGTGCTCGCGGTGATCCTCTCCGTCCTCAACGCCTATGCGATCGGCATCGGCCGGATCAGGGGCCGCACCTGGGTCCTGGCCTTCTTCGTGCTCGCCAACGTGCTGCCGCAGGAGGCGCTGGTCTACCCGATCTACTACCTGGCCAAGCAAGTCGGCCTGTACGACACCAGGCTGAGCGTGATCATCGTCTTCACGGTGATCCAGGCGGCCTTCGGCACGTATCTGCTCTCGTCGGTCCTGGGCCAGTTCCCCCGCGAGATCATCGAGGCGGCCCGCATCGACGGTGCGAACAAGTGGCAGGTGCTGTGGCGGATCGTCGTCCCGGTCAGCCGGCCGACCATCGGCGTGCTCCTGGTCTTCTTCTTCATCTGGACCTGGAACGAGTTCCTGCTCCCCCTGGTGATGCTGATCTCCAACGACAACCAGACGGTGTCGGTGGCCCTCGGCGTCCTCCAGGGCCAGCGCCTGATGGACGCCACGATGACCAACGCGGCGGCCCTGCTCGGCGTGCTCCCGGCGATCGTGTTCTTCCTCGTCTTCCAGCGGACCCTCACCCGCGGCATCGCCGTCGGTGCCGTCAAGTAAGGACCCCCCACGTGAAGTTCACCGATGGTTACTGGCTGCTGCGCGAGGGAGTCACCGCGGCCCACCCCGTCGAGGTTCTCGATGTCACGGCCACGGACGGCTCGCTGGAGATCCATGCGCCGACCCAGCCCATCCGCCACCGCGGCGACCTGCTGAAGGGACCGGTCGTGACGATCAGCGCACACACCCCGATGCCCGACGTCATCGGCCTCACCTTCACCCACTTCGAGGGCGAGCAGCCGCGCGGCCCCGAATTCGGCCTCTCCCAGCACGAGTTCGTTCCGCAGGTCGGATACGACGACGAGCACGCGACCCTCACCTCCGGCGCCCTGTCGGTCCGGGTGGCCCGTACCGGCTCCTGGCACGTCGACTTCCTCGCCGACGGCCGCACCCTCACCTCCAGCGGTCCCAAGGGCATGGGCATCATGCGGAACGCGGAAGGAGCCCACTACCTGCGGGAACAGCTGGGCCTCGGGGTCGGGACCTCCGTCTACGGCCTCGGCGAGCGTTTCGGCCCGCTGGTCAAGAACGGCCAGGTCGTCGACATCTGGAACGCGGACGGCGGCACGGCCACCGAGCAGGCCTACAAGAACGTCCCGTTCTATCTGACGGACGCGGGCTACGGCGTCTTCGTCGACCACCCGGGCAAGGTGTCCTTCGAGGTCGGCTCGGAGGCGGTGTCCCGGGTCCAGTTCAGCGCGGAGACCCAGGAGCTGACGTACTACGTCATCTACGGCCCCGGCCCCAAGGACATCCTCCGCAAGTACACGGCCCTCACCGGCCGGCCGGCCCTGCCGCCCGCCTGGTCGTTCGGCCTGTGGCTGTCGACGTCCTTCACCACCTCGTACGACGAGGAAACGGTGACGTCCTTCATCGAGGGCATGCGGGAGCGTGAACTCCCGCTCTCCGTCTTCCACTTCGACTGCTTCTGGATGCGGGAGTTCCAGTGGTGCGACTTCCAGTGGGACCCACGGGTCTTCCCCGACCCGGAGGGCATGCTGGCCCGGCTCAAGGCGCGCGGCCTGCGCGTCTGCGTCTGGATCAACCCGTACATCGCCCAGCGCTCCCCTCTCTTCGCGGAGGGCAAGGCGCTCGGCCATCTGCTGAGGCGGCCCGACGGGAGCGTCTGGCAGTGGGACATGTGGCAGCCGGGCATGGCACTGGTCGACTTCACCAGCCCGGCCGCCCGCGACTGGTACGCCTCGAAGCTGGAAGCACTCCTCGCGCAGGGCGTGGACTGCTTCAAGACCGACTTCGGCGAGCGGGTGCCCGTCGACGTGGCGTGGTCCGACGGCTCCGACCCGGAGCGGATGCACAACTACTACACGTACCTGTACAACCGCACCGTCTTCGACGTGCTGCGCAAGCACCGCGGCGAGGGCGAGGCCGTGCTCTTCGCCCGCTCGGCGACGGCCGGCAGCCAGAAGTTCCCGGTGCACTGGGGCGGCGACTGCGAGGCGACCTACGAGTCGATGGCCGAGTCGCTGCGCGGCGGGCTCTCGCTCGGCCTGTCCGGCTTCGGCTACTGGAGCCATGACATCGGCGGCTTCGAGGGGACCCCGACACCTGCCCTGTTCAAGCGGTGGCTGGCCTTCGGACTGCTGTCCTCCCACAGCCGGCTGCACGGCAGCTCCTCCTACCGCGTGCCCTGGCTGTTCGACGAGGAGTCGGTGGACGTGCTGCGGCAGTTCACACAGCTGAAGCTGAAGCTCATGCCCTACCTGTACGAGGCCGCGCGCACCGCCCACACCGAGGGCGTGCCGATGATGCGGGCGATGGTGCTGGAGTTCCCGGACGATCCGGGGTGCGCGCATCTGGAGCGGCAGTACATGCTGGGGCCGGATCTGCTGGTCGCGCCGGTCTTCGACGACGAGGGGGATGTGTCCTACTACGTGCCCGAGGGCACCTGGACGCACTTCCTGAGCGGGCGGACGGTGACCGGGCCGCGCTGGGTGCGCGAGCGGCACGGCTTCCTGAGCGTGCCCCTGCTGGTACGGCCGGGGACGGTGATCCCCGTGGGCGCGGTGGCCGACCGCCCCGACTACGACCATGCCGACGGGGTCACCCTGCGGGCCTACGAACTGGAGCGGGGCGCGCAGGTGACGGTGCCGGTGGGGGACGTGACCTTCACCGTCGCACGCGAAGGGGACACGCTGCGGGCCTCGTGCGGTGAGCCCGTGGCGGAGTGGAGTCTGGCCGCCGGGGAGCGGACGGCGCGGGCGCAGGCGGGTACCGGATTCCTCTCCCTGGAGCTGGACTGATGGTGAAGATCACCGATGTGGCACGGCACGCCGGGGTCTCCCCCAGCACCGTGTCCTACGCGCTCAGCGGCAAGCGCCCGATCTCCGAGGAGACCCGGCAGCGGGTCGAGGCGGCCGCCCGTGAGCTGGGCTACCGGCCGCACGCGGGCGCTCGCGCCCTGGCCAGCAGCCGGTCGAACGTCCTGGCCCTCGTGATCCCCTTACGGGCGGGCATCCACGTCCCGGTGGTGATGCAGTTCGCGGTGTCGGTGGTGACCACGGCCCGCAAGCACGACCACGACGTGCTGCTGCTGACGCAGGAGGAGGGCGAGGAGGGGCTCAGGCGGGTGGCGGACACGGCGCTGGTGGACGCGCTGATCGTGATGGACGTCCAGCTCCGCGAGCCGCGTCTGCCGTTGCTGCGCTCGCTGGAACGGCCGTCCGTACTGATCGGCTTCCCGGCCGACTCCGAGGGTCTGACCTGCATCGACCTCGACTTCAAGGCGGCCGGTGAGGCGTGCGTGGAGCATCTGGCGCGGCTCGGGCACCGGGTGGTGGCGCTGGTCGGGTCGCCGCCTGAGGTGTACGTGCGGCAGACCGCGTTCGCCCAGCGGGTGGTGCAGGGCTTCACGGCCGCCGCCGACCGCAGCGGGCTCTCCTCGTCCGTGCACCCCTGCGAGGCCTCGCCCGCGGCCGCCCGCCTGGTGGCCGAACAGCTCCTGCGCGAGCAACCGGCGTTGACGGGGGTGGTCGTCCACAACGAGCCGATCCTCGAACCGCTCATCGAGGCCTTCGAGCAGCTCGGTCTGCGGGTCCCGGGCGACCTCTCCGTCGCCGCCATCTGCCCCGACGAACTCGCCGAATCCGTCCGCGTCCCCGTCACCTCGGTCGCGCTGCCCTCCGCCGAGGTGGGCGAGCGAGCGGTGGAGCTCCTGATGAAGAAGCTGGGCGGCAGCGCCGTACCCGAGGCCACGCTGCTGCCGCCGAGGCTGACGCAGCGGGCGAGCACCATGCCACGCACCGCCTGACCAACTCGCCTGTGCAAGGCCCTACTTGAAGGAGCCGTGACATGAAGGGCAAGCGCACAAGACAGAGAACCACCCTGCTGGCGGCCCTGACCCTGATCGCGGGTCTGGGCGCCACCGTCCCCGCCCACGCCGACGACCCCGCCTACCCGTTCCGCGACCCGAGCCTCCCGGTGGAGGCCCGCGTCTCGGATCTCCTCTCCCGCCTCACCCTCGACGAGAAGATCTCCCTCCTCCACCAGTACGAGCCGGCCGTCCCCCGCCTCGGCATCCAGTCCTTCCGCACCGGCACCGAGGCCCTGCACGGCGTGGCCTGGCTCGGCAGCACAACCGTGTTTCCGCAGGCCGTCGGTCTTGCCTCCACCTGGGACCCGGCCCTGCTCCGCCAGGTCGGCTCGGCGGTCGGCGACGAGGCACGCGGCTTCCAGCAGACCCGCCCCGCGGGCTGGGGCCTCAACCTGTGGGCGCCCGTGGTCAACCTGCTGCGCGACCCGCGCTGGGGCCGCAACGAGGAGGGCTACTCCGAGGACCCCTATCTGACCGGAGCGATCTCCACGGCGTACGGCACGGGCCTGACGGGAGGCGACCCGGACCACCTCAAGACGGCCCCGACGATCAAGCACTTCCTCGCCAACAACAACGAGGAGCACCGCGACACCACGAGCTCGGAACTGCGCCCGCGCGTGCTGAAGGAGTACGACGAGCAGGCCTTCAAGCCCGCGGTCGAGGCGGATGCGGCGACGGGCGTGATGTCCTCGTACAACCTGGTCAACGGCCGTCCGAACACGGTGGATCCGGCCCTCGACGACACCGTCCGCACCTGGACCTCGCAGCGGCTGCTCAATGTCACGGACGCCTACGCGCCCGGCAACCTGGTCGGCAGCCAGAAGTACTACGGCACCCTGACCGAGGCCGACGCGGCGGCGCTGAAGGCGGGCATCGACAGCTTCACCGACAACGACACCGACTCCGGGCCGACGACCACCGCGATCAAGTCGGCGCTTTCCACAGGCCTGTTGAAGGAGTCGGACGTCGACAAGGCCGCGGGAGACGTGCTGAGCATCCGCGTCCGGCTCGGCGAGTTCGACCCCGGCGGCGGCACGTACGGCTCCATCGACGCGTCCGTCATCGACAGCCCCGCCCACCGCGCCCTGGCCCGCAAGGCGGCCACCGAGTCGGCGGTCCTGCTGAAGAACGACGGCGCGCTGCCGCTGAGGAAGACGGGCAGTGCCGCCGTCGTCGGCCCGCTCGCCGACACCCTCTACACCGACTGGTACTCCGGCACCCTCCCCTACGCCGTCACCCCGAAGGACGGCATCGAGTCCAAGCTGGGCGCCCCGGTCGCGAGCAGCGAGGGCGTGGACCGCATCGCCTTGAAGGACACCGCGACCGGCAAGTACGTGACGGCGGGGACGGGCGAGGCGGGCGCGCCCCTGAAGGAGACGGCCGATTCCGGTACGGGAGCCCAGTTCGACGTCTTCGACTGGGGCTCCGGCATCGTGACCCTGCGCTCCGCGGCGAACGGCAAGTACGTCGGCTACAACTGGTCGAACTTCGTCAACGACCAGAAACAGCCGAACGGCTGGTACGTACAGCAGCAGTTCAAGCTGGAACGCCAGGACGACGGCACGTACCTGCTCCGCTACGCCGGCTACGAGACCGCGGAGTCCTGGTGGTCGAACCCGGTCTACCTGGGCCCGACGGGCACGGACGGCACCCTCGGCCTGGTCACCAAGGACCAGGCCGCCCACTACACCAAGGACGTGGTCCGCAGCGGTGTGGACGAGGCCGTCGCCGCGGTCAAGGGCAAGGACCAGGCCGTCGTGGTGGTCGGCTCCGACCCCTCCATCAACGGCCGCGAGGCCCACGACCGCACGGACCTGGCCCTGGCGCCTTCACAGGAGACCCTGGTCAAGGCCGTGCACGCGGCCAACCCGCACACCGTGGTGATCGTCGAGAACAGCTATCCGACCACGCTGGGCTCCTTGCAGAAGGAGGTCCCCGCGCTGCTGTGGACCACCCACGCGGGCCAGGAGACCGGCAACGCCCTCGCCGACCTCCTCTACGGCGACGCCAACCCGTCGGGCCGCCTCACCCAGACCTGGTACCGGTCCGACGCCGACCTCCCGTCGATCCTCGACTACGACATCATCAAGTCGGACCGCACCTACCAGTACTTCCGGGGGCAGGCGCTCTATCCCTTCGGCTACGGCCTGTCGTACACGACGTTCGCGTACTCCGGTCTGCGGCGGGTGGGCGACGGCTACGAGGTGAAGGTCACCAACACCGGCAGCCGGGCGGGCGCGGAGGTCGTCCAGCTCTACACCCACCAGCGCGCCTCCCGCGACAAACAGCCGCTCAAGCAGCTCAAGTCCTTCCAGCGGGTGTCCCTGAAGCCGGGTGAGACGAGGACGGTCCGGCTGCGGGTACGGCCCTCGGACTTGGCGCACTGGGATGTCACCCGCTCCAAGTGGGTGGTGGAGAGCGGCACTTACGACGTCCTGGTGGGCTCGTCGTCCGACGACATCCGCGCCCGTACGTCCTGGCAGGTGAAGGGCGAGACCATCCCGCCCCGCGACCTCTCGAAGACGACCCGCGCGGAGAACTTCGACGACTACTCCGCCGGCATCGCTCTCGTCGACGAGTCCAAGGCGAGCGGTACGGCGGTGTCGGCGGCCTCCGACGGCGCGTGGCTGAAGTTCGCGGACACCCGACCGGTCCCGGGCGCGGGCGAGTTCGGCGCACGGGTCGCCGGGACGTCCGGCACGGTCGAGGTGCGGCTCGGGTCACCGACCGGCACCCTCGTCGGCACCGCGCACTTCGCGGGCACGTCGTCGCCGTACGACTACACGACGGTGACCGCGGAGCTGTCGGGCGCGACGAAGGGCCGTACGGACGTCTACCTGGTGCTGGGCAAGGGCGTACGCCTGTCGACGTTCACCCTGCGCTGAGGCCCCAGGCGAGCCCGAGCCGGTAGGCGGCGCACAGGTTCACATCGAGGAGGTAGGCCCCGGCGGCACCGCACTGCGCGGTGCCGCTTCCGGGGTCGACCGGCTGCCCGTGCCCCATGCCGGTGATGCTGTACGTCTCGACGGCGGTGTTCCCCGCCGGGTCCCGGAAGACCTGGTGGGGATAGCCGGCGACGGTGTCGCCGGCGTCCGCGGTCTGGTCGGCCCCGTGCACGTCGGTCCACTGCTTCATCAGGTCGGTCATGTTGACGGGCTTGACGGTGTAGTCGGCGCTGCCCTGGAAGACGGTGAGCGTGGGCCAGGGGCCGGCGTACCCGGGCCGGGCGGCCCGCACCCGGTCCCCCCACTGCTTCGCCGTCTGCGTGGCACCGACGTACATGCACACATACGGCGATCCGGCGGCCTGCGCGCATCCGTACGGCAGCCCGGCGACGACCCCGCCCGCGGCGAACTTCTCCGGGTAGTCCGCCATCATCACGGCGGTCATGCCACCGCCGGCGGACAGCCCGGTGACGTACACCCGCGAGGCGTTCCCGCCGACGTCGGCGAGCTGCCGGTCCACCATCTGCGCGATGCTCGCGGCCTCGCCCTGCCCCCGCTCGATGTCCCCGCTCTGGAACCAGTCGAAGCAGGAGGAGGCGTTGTTGGCCGTGGTCTGCTGCGGCAGCACCACGGAGAACCCCCACCGGTCGGCCAGCTGAAGCCAGCCGCTGCCGGTGCCGTACCCGGAGGCGTCCTGCGTGCAGCCGTGCAGGGCGACGACGACGGGCCGCCCCGACGGCAGCCCGTCAGGGACGTAGCGGAACATACGCAGGGCGCCGGGGTTGGTGCCGAAGCCGGTGACTTCCTGGAGGGAGGCGGCGGATGCCCTGCCCGGGGTGAGGAAGGCGGCGATCAGGGCGACCAGGAGGGTCGCGAGGACGGTGGTGTGACGTGCGGCTCTGGTCTGGGTCATGGGGAGGGACCGTAGAAGCGTGAACGGTCCGTCGACATGTGGTGCGCCACCACATCGGGCGCCGCACTTGTGGGACGCGGGAGCAGACCCTCAGGCGGGAACCGGGTGTACGGCCGCGCCGGCGCGGCGCTCACGCAGCAGCCCTCGGATGGAGCGGATCCGCCAGGCGGTGCAGGCGAGCACGACGACGCCGGTGAGGGCGGGCCATTTCCACCGGCCGGAGCTGTCCTGGGTCGCGGTGCGGGCCGCGGCCCCGTCGACGCGGACGGCGAGGGGCTTGTCGGGAGGCGACGTCAGGATGCCGTCGATCCCGACGGCGGCGATCCGCACGCGGTGGTCGTCGGACTCGAACGCCCCGGCACAGGCCCATCCGTCCTCCCAGAGGTCGCTCCACGCTCCGGTGGCGCGGTGGCAGTCGGTGACCTGGACGGTTCCGGGCTTGCCGGTGAGTTCGGCGTGGGCCTGGACGATGCCGTGGCCGGCCAGGTAGACACCGCCGATGAGCCCGAGGACGGCGAGGCAGATCTCGCGGGGCAGCTTGGGCAGGAGACGGATCAGGAACATGCGTGGGCGGGTCCTTCGTGGGGTGGGGTGCGGCCGTGCGGCCATGCAGAGGTGCGGGGCGGGGCCGGCCCGGCGGTCACTCGTCCTGGGCGAGGTGCTCGATCGCGTCCGACACGTGATCCTCGCCGTAGCCGAAGCGTTCGCCGAGGGCCCGGCAGCGGGCGTACTGCCGTTGGGTGAGTGACCCGGACGCCGTGTTCAGGACTCTCAGCAGCAGCCGGAATCCGAGGTCGGGGTCGACCTGGACGACGACCTGCTCCAGGGCGGTCGCGTGCTCGGGCTCCAACAGGGGTGCGGCTTCCCGGAGTTCGTGCACAACAGCGTCCGCCAGGTCGGCCCGGATCGGGGGCAGGACAGGGGTGTGCCCGGGGGCGGCCTCGGCCAGCCGCGCCCGGCACGCCTCGGCGATCCTGCGCAGCCAGCCCGGTCCGTCGGTTGCGAAGCGGCCGGGGTCCGTGTTCGACGCGGCGGCCCAGAGCGTGGTCAGGGTGTCCCCGGACAGCGAGGACCGAAGCAGCCGGACGGTGTCCTCCCACAGCACGGGCGCCTGGACGCCGGGGATGCGATGACCGTCGGCGACGACGCTCCGGTGCAGGAGTTCGGGCGCCGGGACGGACCGCTCCCCCACCGGGTCGAACTGCCCGGCGAGTTCGGACAACCCGAAGTCATCGTCGAAGAGACGCCGCGCGACCTCCAGGGGCCGCCACACGACGGTGAGCCCCCCGTAGACGACCTGGAAGGGATATCCGAACGGTTCACCGAGGTCGCAGAGCCTGTTGCAGCGCTCCTCCGGGACCGGCACGGCTGCCGTCTTGAGCGCCCGCAGAAAGAGCCGGAACCCGAGATCGAGGTCGGCCCGGGCGGCGACCTCCTCGAGCGCCGGGGTGAGGCCGGGGAGTTCCCCGGCGGACGCGCGGATCTCCGCCAGGATCGCGTCCCGCACGGTTTCGACGGCCGGCAGCCGCCAGAACGACCACGACGGACCCGGCGCACGGCCCACCATCACGCGGGGCGGACGGGCCGCGCAGGTCGCGTCCATCCGCGCGAGCCAGTCGCGCACGCCGATTCCGTGCGCCTGCGGCTCCCACGCGCCTCCCGTGGCGGCGAGCCACACGGCGCCGAGCACCTCGTCGGACAGCGGGGAGTCCAGGAGCTTGGCCAGGTCCGCCCGGAGCTCCTCGGCATACCCGAAGTCGTCGTGGAACACGTCGAACCCGAGGATGTGCCGTTCGTCCTCACTGAGCCGCTCGATGCCCGAGGTGTCGACGGGCGTCTCACCGTCGTAGGCAATCAGTTTCTCGGTGACGAGACCGAGTGCCGCCTCCTGAGTCCCGGGCGCCGTCGACAGGGCGAAGGACTCGGTCAGGCCACTGAGCCCAAAATCGGAGTCGTACTTCTCGAAGTAGGGCCCGGACTGGTCCCGCACGGTCTGGTTCCCCCCAGTCGCCGGTCGCGATCACCTTAGGGCACCTGTGGGGGTTCTGTGAAGGTGTACACGACAAAGCCCCGCCGCTCGAAAGCGACGGGGCCTTGCCCACATGGGATGAGTGGAGATGGCGGGAATCGAACCCGCGTCCAACGGTGCGGAATCAGGGCTTCTCCGTGTGCAGTTCGCTGCGATTTTCTCGGCCCCGGCGATCACGCGAACAAGTCGCCGACGGGCCCAGTCACTGTTTGATTTCCCTCTTCACCCCGTGACCGGGATCAAGGTTTAGTCCCCTAGCTGATGCCAGGATCCGGGTCGGGAACAGCCCCGGGCTGACACTCCCATTAAGGAGCTATTCGATCACTACCTGATCAGGCAGCGAGAGCGAAAAGCTCGGGAGAATCGCTCTTGGAATTGGCGATTATTTTTTGCGACATATGGTTTACGAGATCATTGCCGCTTCCTCGACACGCTTCCCCTGCTTCGACAGCCGCTGTCGAAACCGATCATCCCCATGTTGTGTTTTCAATGCTCACACCGGGTTCAGCCGGTGTTGGTGCCATCGTACGTGACCAACGCCCGTCGATGCCACCGTATTCCCGGCGGCTACGCGCCCCGCTGCTTCCGCTTCGCTGCCGCGATCGCCCGGTCCGACTCCCGCCGGTCCTGCTTCTCCCGCAGGGTCTGGCGCTTGTCGTACTCCTTCTTGCCTCGTGCGAGGGCGATCTCGGCCTTCGCGCGGCCGTCCCTGAAGTACAGGGCGAGGGGCACGATCGTGTGACCCGTCTCCTGCGCCTTGGACTCCAGCTTGTCGATCTCCTCGCGGTGCAGCAGCAGCTTGCGCTTGCGGCGCGCGGAGTGGTTGGTCCAGCTGCCCTGGTGGTACTCCGGGATGTGGGCGTTGTGCAGCCACGCCTCGCCCCGGTCGATCTGGACGAAGCCGTCGGTCAGCGAGGTGCGTCCTTCGCGCAGCGACTTGACCTCGGTGCCGGTCAGCACGAGGCCGGCCTCGTAGGTGTCGACGATCGCGTAGTCGTGCCTGGCCTTCTTGTTCTGGGCGACGATCTTGCGCTTGCCGCCCTTCTCGCCGTCCCTGGCCTTCGCGGCCGCCCCGCCCTGCTTGGGCTGGGACTCCTTCGGTACGTACATTCCCTTGCTCATAGTGCCGTCCATTTTCGCACTACGCGGGGGTGTGCGGGCCAGCCCTTTAACGGCTGTCTAGTCGGCGTCGCCCAGTCCGTCGAGCACGGTCTCGGCCCGCTCCACGGCCGCCTGCCCCTGCGAGGTGACATCCAGGTCGGGAGTGATGCCCCGGCCGTCGACGCTGCGGCCGGAGGGGGTGCGGTAGTGCCCGACGGTCAGTTCGGCGACGGAGCCGCCGGGGAGCTGCCTCGGCATCTGCACCGAGCCCTTGCCGAAGGTGCGCGAGCCCACGACGACCGCGCGGCCGCGGTCCTGGAGGGCGCCGGTGAGGAGCTCGGCCGCGCTCATCGTGCCGCCGTCGACGAGTGCGACCAGGGGTCTGGTGGTGTCGCCGCCGGGGGCGGCATGCAGGGCCTGCTGCTCTCCGTTGACGTCGTACGTGGCGACGAGGCCGCCGTCGAGGAAGGCGGAGGCGGCGGTGACGGCCTCGGTGACCAGGCCGCCGGAGTTGCCGCGCAGGTCGAGGATGATCCCCGCGCCGGCGGGGGCCTGCCGTACCGCGGTGCGGACCACGTCGCCGGAGCCCTTGGTGAACGCGGCGATCCTGATCACGGTGACTCCGTCGGCGAGCTTCCGAACGGTGACCGAATCGGTGGACAGATGGGCGCGGCGCAAGGTCTCGATCCACGTGCGCGTGCCGCGCTGCAGGCCCAGCCGCACCGCCGTACCGGCGGCCGCGTCGGTGGCGTCGCCGCGCAGTAACGACACGACCTCGGTGACGGGCTGCCCGTCGACCTTCTCGCCGTCGATGCTCCGCAGCCGGTCGCCCTTGCGGATCCCGGCGGCGGCCGCGGGCGAGTCCGCGGCCACCTTGGTCACCTCGATACGGCCGTCCCGCTCGCGCCGGGCCCACAGGCCGACGCCGGTGTACTGGCCGTCGAGGGCCTCCTCGAACTCCTGGTACTCGCCCTCGGAGTAGACGGCTCCCCAGCGGTCCCCGCTGCGGCTGACCGCGCGCTCGGCGGCCTCCATCGGGGACTTGCCGTCGGCCATGGCCTCCTCGGCGGCCTTCGCCACGTCCTCGTGATGACCGGCGGGTACGGCCGAACGGGCCGCACCGGACGGGGATTTCCGGTCGCCTTCGGAGAAGGAGCCGGTCGCCGCGCCCGCGACGAGCACGCTCGCGAAGACCAATGTCAGGACGGCCCCGCGGCGGATGCGGCGGGGCTGGCAGAACAGGTCACGACCTGACATGCCGGTGAGTCTAGGACAACGCGAAGGGCCGCACGGCCGGTTGACCGTACGGCCCTCTTGGCATGCGTCACACCTTCAGGTACTTGCGCAGCGCGAAGAACGCGGCAAGCGCGGGCATCAGCAGACTCGTGGCGAGGATGAGCGGCAGCTTGGTCAGAACGGCGTCCCAGCCGATGAAGTTGATCAGATTCAGCTTCTGGGACAGGGCCAGACCGTGGTCGATGATGAAGTACCGCGCGACCACCAGGAATCCGCACGCCACCGTTCCGCCGATGAGCCCGGCGACCGCCGCTTCCATGATGAACGGCGCCTGGATGTAGAAGCCCGAGGCACCGACCAGGCGCATGATCCCGGTCTCGCGCCGGCGGCTGAACGCGGACACGCGCACCGTGTTGACGATCAGCATCAGTGCGACGACGAGCATCAGCGCCATCACGGCCCGCGCGGCCCAGTTCATGCCGTTGAGCAGCCCGAACAGATTGTCCAGAATGCCCTTTTGGTCCTGAACGGACTGCACTCCGTCACGCCCGTCGAAGGCAGTCGCGATGACCTGGTACTTCTCCGGGTCCTTCAGCTTGATCCGGTACGACTCCTGCATCTGGTCCGGTGTGAGGGAACTGGCCAGCGGGGAGTCGCCGAACTGCTCCTTGTAGTGCTTGTACGCCGCGTCCTGCGACTCGTAGGTGACCTTCTGGACGACGGTGGTCATCTTGTCCAGGTCGGCGAGGATCTGCTTCTTCTGGTCGTCCGTGACCGCACCCTTGGCACAGTTGGGGTCGGACTCGGCGTCGCTCTTGTTGCAGAGGAAGATCGAGACGTTGACCTTGTCGTACCAGTAGCCCTTCATGGTGCTGACCTGGTCGCTCATGAGGAGCGACCCGCCGAACAGGGCCAGGGACAGGGCGACGGAGACGATGACCGCGAAGGTCATGGTCAGGTTGCGGCGGAGACCGACACCGATCTCGGAGAGTACGAACTGTGCGCGCATGGCGACTGGTTGAGCCTTTCCGTGGACGTGGCGGTCAGTGCTGGTAGCCGTAGACGCCGCGTGCCTGGTCGCGGACGAGGCGGCCCTTTTCCAGCTCGATGACGCGCTTGCGCATCTGGTCCACGATGTTCTGGTCGTGCGTCGCCATCACCACGGTGGTGCCGGTCCGGTTGATCCGGTCGAGCAGCTTCATGATGCCGACGGAGGTCTGCGGGTCGAGGTTGCCGGTCGGCTCGTCCGCGATGAGCAGTTTGGGCCGGTTGACGAAGGCGCGCGCGATGGCCACGCGCTGCTGTTCACCACCGGACAACTCACCGGGCATCCGATCCTCTTTCCCGCCCAGCCCGACGAGGTCGAGCACCTGGGGCACGGACTTGCGGATCTCGCCCTTCGACTTGCCGATGACCTCCTGCGCGAAGGCGACGTTCTCCGCCACCGTCTTGTTCGGCAGCAGCCGGAAGTCCTGGAACACCGTTCCCAACTGGCGGCGCATCTGCGGCACCTTCCAGTTGGACAGGCGCGCGAGGTCCTTGCCCAGAACGTGCACCTGACCGTGGCTGCACCGCTCCTCGCGGAGGATCAGCCGCAGAAAGGTGGACTTTCCGGAGCCCGAGGACCCCACGAGGAACACGAACTCGCCCTTCTCCACTTCCAGGGACACATCCCTGAGTGCAGGACGGGTCTGCTTGGGGTAGACCTTGGAGACGTTGTCGAATCGGATCACGGATGCACCACGGGTCGCCGGGGGTAGATGAGCGTGACCATACGCGAGTCGGGTGCACAAGCGCAGGCAGCGGTTGGGGTTGGGGGTGGGTTGTGCCTTTTGTGCCGGGTGGGTAGCGATTTTAAGGGGCGCGGGGCTGTATCGATCTGCGGCTCCGCCGCGGGGCGCGACCAGCCCCCACCGGCCGGTAGCCGCGAGACAAGCCTCACATCCCCCCTGGAGGCGCCCCCGCGCACCCGCCGGGAGGAACCCGCGCGACCTCCGGAGGAACCTGGCACAGTAGAGAGGGGAACGTTCGGCAACCACAAACCGTTCTCCCAGTGGAACGTATTCGCAAGGAGGGCGAGCGCATGACGTACGACCGGCTGGTGTGCGCAAACTGCGCGGCGCCCGTGAGCGAGGGCCGGTGCCCCGTGTGCCGCGCGAACCGCGAGCGGCTGCAGCAGGAGAACTTCTTCGCGGGGCTCAACCCCATGGCGCTGATCGCACTGCTGGCGGTGATGATCGCGGCGGTGGCGCTGCTGGCGCACCAGACCGCGTAGGGCGCGGCACAGGGACACTGAGACGCCCGAGGGGCCCGGAGCGATGCACGCTCCGGGCCCCTCGTCGTACGTCGTCGCACACATGGCGTGTGCGCACGGCTACCGTCAGGCAGCCGCACCGCCACGGCCGCCCACGAGGCGCGGCAGAATGCGGAAGCCGACGCCACCGGCGATCATGGTGGCCGCACCGATGATCAGGAAGGTCGTCTGACCGGCACCGGTCTCGGCGAGCTGCTGACCGTTGCCCTTGGTCTGAGTCGCGGTGTTCGAGCCGGTGTCCGTGAGGACCGAGGAGCCCTCGTCCTGGGCGGAGGTGCCGGAGTTGCCGTCGGGGTTGGTGTTGGAGTTGCCACCACCGTTGTTCCCGTTGCCGTTGCCGTTCCCGTTGCCATTCCCGTTCCCGTTGCCGTTCCCGTTGCCCGGGTTGGTCGGCTCGGAGGTCGGGTTGTCGGTGGGCGGAGTGGTGGGCGGCTCCTCCGTCGGCTCGGTCGGCTCGTCGGTGGGGTCCGTCGGAAGATCCGTCGGGAGGTCCGTGGGCAGACCGGTCGGGGCCGGATCCGTCGGTGCCGGGTCGGTCGGCGCCGGCGTGATGCAGATGCCCAGGAGACCGCAGTCGTCGGCGGATGCGACACCCGCAGCGGTCAGCGAGGCGCCTGCGGCGATCACGGCACCCGCGGCAATCCGCGCGACACGGATCCGCGTCTTGTTCGTCATGTGTTTGCTACCCCCAGTAGCTGCTCGTCAGTTGGGCGGCGCTCGGGGGCCGTGATCGACGGAGGTAGCTGCGCTGCGAAATTCCCCCGGTTCACATGCGCCCCAGAGATACGCATGCCGCGCTTTACCCTTCCGATTTTTCAAAGCAACGTCAAGGGCGTTGCGTGCGCAATGTCCACTTGCGTCTCGTTTACATCGAGTTGGAACCTGTGAGTGTGATGTAAAACCCAGACAAACAGCAACTGCCGCCCGTGGGGCGGCAGTTGGCAAGTCGACAAAGTTACTTCGCTCGGCTACTTCTCCTGCTGCTTGCGCCAGCGAATTCCGGCCTCGAGGAACCCGTCGATCTCACCGTTGAACACGGCCTCGGGGTTGCCGACTTCGAAGTCGGTGCGCAGGTCCTTGACCATCTGGTACGGGTGCAGGACGTACGAACGCATCTGGTTGCCCCAGGAGTTGCCGCCGTCGCCCTTCAGGGCGTCCATCTTGGCCTGCTCCTCCTGGCGGCGGCGCTCGAGCAGCTTGGCCTGGAGGACGTTCATCGCGGTGGCCTTGTTCTGGATCTGCGACCGCTCGTTCTGACAGGAGACGACGATGCCGGTGGGGAGGTGGGTGAGCCGCACCGCGGAGTCGGTGGTGTTGACGCCCTGGCCGCCGGGCCCGGACGACCGGTACACGTCCACACGCAGCTCGGACTCGTCGATCTCGATGTGGTCGGTCTGCTCGACCACGGGAAGCACCTCGACGCCCGCGAAGGACGTCTGGCGGCGCCCCTGGTTGTCGAAGGGCGAGATACGCACGAGCCGGTGGGTGCCCTGCTCGACCGAGAGAGTGCCGTAGGCGTACGGCACCTGCACGGCGAAGGTGGTCGACTTGATGCCGGCCTCTTCCGCGTACGAGGTCTCGATGAGCTCGGTCTTGTAGCCCTTCTGCTCCGCCCAGCGCAGATACATCCGCTGCAGCTTCTCCGCGAAGTCGGCGGCGTCGACGCCGCCGGCCTCGGCGCGGATGTTGACGAGCGCCTCACGGGAGTCGTACTCCCCGCTCAGGAGCGTCCGGACCTCCATCTCGTCCAGCGCCTTCTTGACGGCGGCGAGCTCGGACTCGGCCTCGGCGCGGGTGTCCGGGTCGTCCTCCTCGTCGGCCATCTCGAAGAGCACGGCGAGATCGTCGATCCGCCCCCGCAGCGCCTCGGCCTTCCTGACCTCGGCCTGCAGATGGCTCAGCTTGCTGGTGATCTTCTGCGCCTCGTCCGGGTTGTCCCACAGGGACGGCGCGGCCGCCTGCTCCTCGAGCACGGCGATGTCTGCCCTCAGCTTGTCGAGGTCCAGAACGGCCTCGATCGACTCCATGGTCGAGGAGAGGGACTTGAGCTCTTCGGATACATCGACGACTGCCACACCCCCAGCGTAACGGCTCCGCCAAGCGGGCAGTGCCGGGCCGCTGGGCGGGGCTGTGGCCGGGGGTGTCCGCGCCATCCGCTGGGGGCTGCCGCCCCCAGACCCCCGCTTTCGGCCTGAACGGCCTCGTCCTCAACCGCCGGACGGGC
>NZ_JBSFHW010000028.1:0-19188 GCF_053597275.1 Streptomyces sp. NPDC001492
CCGATCTCCCGCTTCCTGGTTTCGCCGCGCCTGCCGCGGCGGCCGGCTGCCCCCCCCGCCCGTCCCCCCCTCGCACAGTGCGAGGGGCGGACGGGCGGGAGCGCGGGGAGCCGGGGCCGGTTCGTCCGGCCGGTCTCCATCACCTACGACCACGTCAGGAGCTCTGCATGTTCGGCAAGAAGACGCAGCAGTCAACCGACCTGACCAGCCCGAAGAGCGTGAGGAAGGGCCAGCAGGTCTACGACCGCATTGTGTCCGGCAAGTGCAAGGACGTCACGGCGGAGCTGGACGCCGCTTACGGCCGCACGTCCAAGCGCGGCTGACCTCACCCACACGACTCATGAACGGCGCGCGCCCCCGGTGCTGGAACACCGGGGGCGCTGTTCGGGCCGTTCCACCTGCTAGGGAGACCACGACCCAATGAACCACATCGTCACTGTTCAGGACGTTGTTACCGCGTTCGCCGACTTCATGGAGCCGACGGATGCGGAGCTGGACGCGATCGAGCAGGAGATGCCCGTGATCCTCGCGGACGTCGACCTGCTCGACGCCGTGATCATCACCCTGGACCGCACCCCGAGTGAGCTGGACGCCCGGCGCATCCGCCGCGCCCGCCGCCGGGTGCTGGCCGAACGAAAGGCGCTGGCCAACCGCACCTCCGGCGCGACGGGCGGTGCGGCATGAGCACCACCGATCAGAAGCTGACGGCCGCGCACGCTGAGGTGAAGGCGGAGATCGCGCGGACCGACAACAAGGTCGCGCTGTTGCTGGCGTTCGTCGGCGCGGTGCTGGCCGGAGCCTGGTCCATCGCCCGCGACCTGCCCCTGAACATGCCTGCCTATGTAGCGGGCGGCGCCGCGATGGCGATGTTGGTCGCGGCGGCCGGTCTGCTGCTGCGGTCGGTGCGTCCCAACCTGCGGGGCCGGCACGGCTTCCCGCTGTGGGCCACCTTGACCGCCGAGGAGATCACCGCCACCGTCAACAACATCGACCTTGCTGCCGACGTCGCCGGACTGTCCCGGCTCGCGGTGGTCAAGTTCACCGGTCTTCGCCGCGCGGTCGACCTGACCCTGACTGGCGGTGCCCTGCTCGTGCTGGCCCTCCTGCTCACCGCCGGGGGTGCCTGGTGAACCGGAACGAGCTGACGAAGGTTCAGATCGGGGTGCTGACGGCCGCGTTCGTGCCGATGCTCGCCACCGGCGTGATCGGCGGCATCGGTACGTACAGCAACATCGGCCACGCCTACGGCCGTGGCACCGCGCTCGGGGCGCTCGGTGCGGGTGAGGGTGCTACCGCCGTGCTCGCCCTGGTCCTGCTCGGCTTGACCATGCTGGGCCAGTCCTCCCCGCGCGTCGTACGGGCCGGTCTGTGGGCGCTGCCCGCCGCCGCGTCCGTCATGGGCGCCATGGCCGCACCCGACCCCGCCCGCACCGTCATCTACGCCCTGACCCCGATGGGTATGTCCGTCTCCGCTGAGGGCATGGCGTTCCTCGCCCGGCGGATCGTGGTGCACACCGACGGCCGCGACGCGGAGCACGAGCGGCACACCGCCGACCTCGTGCAGGCTCTGGCCTACCACCGCGCCCGCGCCGCTCAGCACCCGACCGAGTGGGTCAGGAAGTCGTCGGAGCGCAAGTCGTGGCGGCTGGCCCGCAGGATCGGCGTCGGGGACACGGCGCTGGGATCGAGGCTGCTCGATGTCCAGCGGGATCGGGTCACGGAGGGCGCCGATGCCGCCCTCGCGTCGATGTTCGGCACCCCCACCACCCCGGCACTCGCCGCATCCGCGAATGCGGAGGAATCAACCGATACCATCGGGAAACGGTCTACGGCTGACCTGGAGGAATCGACCCCGGCACCCTCGGTGATCCTGACCCGGCTTCCGGTGCCGGAACCGTTCGCGGTCGACCTCGGGAAGTCGATTCTTCCGCTCAAGCCGATGCCCGCCATCCCCGCCCCGCCCCCGGCACCGATCGCCGCCCCGGCTCGGCGGAGCGTGGCGGCGGGATCGACTCCGCCGCGTGGGGTGACCGGTCGGGTTCCCGACGCTGCCCGATCGCCCCGGCCCAAGCGCACCCCCGATCAGTTGCTTGCTGAGGCACGGTCGGCGACCGCAGGCCTGCCGGACGCGAAGGTGACCGCTGAGGGCATCCGCCGCGCGATCCACACCTCGCCGGCCAACGCCCGCAAGCTGCGTGACGCGCTGCTCGCCGAACGCGCCGCTACGGCCGTGCCGACGCCCTGATGGGTGCGCTTCCGGTGTTCCGGTGGCGCCTGGCCCCGGACGGCTACGCCACCCGTCGCCAGCTCCGCGCGCTCGACCTGCGCCCCGGTGGTCAGGACGTGGCCGCTCAGTTGGAGCGGCCGCGCCGCCGCCGGGGTCCGCTGGTCGCCTACCTGTACCGCGTCGACCTGGCCAAACCGGTCCGCCCGATGACGCCGGCACGGTGGGCCGCTTTGGCCAAGGCCAACACCGCGCGCCGCACCTGCCCCGAGTGCCGCCGGGATGCCGGATACGTCATCCCGCCCTCGCTCGGCATGTGCGTGACCTGCGCCTTCCCCGACAACTCCCCTTCTCTCAGGAGTGCTTGACCATGGGCAAGCCCAACACTCGCCGCCTGGACAAAGAGATCCAGCGCACACAGCGCAAGATCGAAGCAGTGCAGAACGAGGAAATGTGGCCGCTGACCGGCCAGGAACGGCGCCAGATCGCCAAGGCCATGATCGGCGGCTCCTACCGGGTCGCCCGCGGCAAGAGCGGCGACCGTGCGGAACGCTCTCTGGAAAACGTCTGGAACGCCGTGAACATGCGGCTGACCGCTGAGCTGACCGCGTTGCAGATGGAGCGGCAGCGCGTCGTCACCCAGGCCGCGAACGACAAGGCCGCCAAGAAGTCGACGGGGCGGTGGTGACCATGGCCGCTCGGGAGACGCCTCCGGGCGAGTGCCCGCAGTGCTGGCAGCACGCCTACGACCGGAGCATCCACCGCAAGCTCAAGCCCCGCGAGGACTGCCAGCCGTGCCTGGACCACATGCACAACGGCTGCCCCTACCTCGTGCCCAAGAAGCCGTCCCGCTGGTGGTGACCATCCCCCTACGAGTCCTGACCGGGTCACCATGTGTGGGCGGCCGGGGAGGAGAGACCGACCGCCCACGCTCAACCGGACATGCGAAGGCCCATGGGGCTCCGTTCAGCCTGTCCGGTCAGTTCAGCTGTTGAAGTCCTCGTAGCTGAAGGTCGGGTTCAGGATGCCGACGACGTTGAGGGCGCCCGTGGCATTGACGGGGACATGGACCGGGGCCTGAATCAGGTTGCCGGCCACAATGCCGGGGGAGTTCTTTGCCTCGCCATTGGCATCGGCGGTGGCGAGGCCCGCTCCGCTCAGGACGACTGCACAGGCAATGGCGGCAACCGCAAGCATCTTCTTCATGGCGATCAAGGCTCGCTTTCTTTGAGTTCGAGCGGGCGAGGGTTCATCTCGGGCATCCGGCGTGCCGTCCCGTCGGGAGGAGCACCAGCCCGCCCGGACGACTGCCCAGCTCATCGCCCAACTGACCTTCCGGGCACGTACGTTCACTCGAACGATTTGGCACCCCTCTACCTCGTGCCCAAGAAGCCGTCCTGCTGGTGGTGACCGCGCCCGCGGGCGCGCTTCCCACCGTGTGAGGCACGGCCCGCACGTCCTGGCCGCCGGGGCGGCCGTCCCTGCCACGGACCCGACCGCCCCGGCGCTTCTTCTTCAACTCCCGCCCCGATCGGGGCAGTCAGGAGCACCCCAAGCATGTCCGAGAACGTCGTTCACCTGCACAAGAACCCCGAACCGGCCCCCGCCGGAGCCGCATCGGCGAGCGTGACCACGCTGACCGTGGTCCCCGAGCCCGCCCCGGTCAAGCCGGTGCCGTTGTGGGTGCGCTCCGGCCGGGCCGTGCGCACGGTCGTCACCCACGAGACCACCAAGACCACCGTTCGCGCGGTTGCCCGCCACGGCCTGTACACGTTCAACGGGGGCCGGATCGTGGCCCGCCGCACCTGGGACGGCCGCACCGGTTCCCGCTACGAACGCATGCTGCGGGCCGCTGAGGCCGCGGGGAACTACGAGGTGGCCGAAGAGTGGGAGGAGCGCCTTCAGCGCTTCCGCGACGCCCGCCACCGCCGCCGCATGGACCTGCTCCACTCCCCGCTGGACGTCGCCAAGGGCGTGGGGGTCGGCGTCGGCATGAGCATCGGCGTGCTGGTCGCCCTCGGGGTGGTCATGGCGATCAACAACCACGACGTCACCGATGTCGTCACCCCGCTCGCCGCCACGATCGAGTTCATCGGCCTGCTCATCCGGATCGTGCAGATCGTGTGGGGCCCCGCCCTCACGATCGGCCCGCTGCTGGCCCTGCTCGCCCTGTGGGCGGTCGGCAGCAAGCAGCAAGCCGCACCCGCGTGGGCCCTGCCCGCCAACGTCCGGGGCGGCGAGGGCGAGCCCATCACCCCGTCCATCGTCGTCAAGGCCCTGCGCGACCTGGGCATCCCCGCCCTGCGCAAGGCCATCACGGAGATGGGCGACGCCGGCGCCTCCATGCTCGGACCGATCCGGATCGCCGGATGCGGCGTTGAGGTCGACGTCACCCTCCCCTCCGGGGTGTCGACGATCGAGGTGCAGAACCGGCGCCGGAAGCTGGCGGAGAACCTCACCCGGCACGAGCACGAAGTGTTCATCACCATCCCGCAGGCCGCCCGCACGGTGCGGCTGTGGATCGCCGACTCCGGTGCGCTGGATGAGCCGATCGGCCCGTCCCCGCTGGTCACCGACGAGACCCTGACCGCCGACTACGCCAAGGGCCGCGCCCCCTGGGGACAGGACCTGCGCGGCGACGCGGCAGCCCTGAGCCTGTATCAGCGCCACCTGCTCATCACCGGCCTGTCCAACCAGGGCAAGACCGTCGCCCTGCGCTCGCTGGCGCTGTGGCTGTCGTTGGACAAGTCGGTGCAGTTCCTCATGGGCGACCTCAAGGGTGTGGGCGACTGGGCCATGTTCGACGGCCTCGCCACCACGCTCATCCAGGGGCCGACCGATGAGCACGTCATCCAGGTGACCGAGATGGTCGAGGGCGCGGTGGACGAGATGAACCGCCGCATTCAGGCCCCGCCCGGCACCACTTTCCCGCCGCTGATCGTGCTGGTCGACGAGGCGCAGGTCGCGTTCATGTGCCCGGCCAAGGACGAGGAGAAGCGCCCCTACGGCGGCTCCAAGGCCAACTCCCGGTACTTCATGGCTGTCCGCAAGATCCACAACCAGGGGCGGGCCGTGAACGTCCTGATGTGGCAGGGCACCCAGGACCCCACCAACGAGAACCTGCCCAAGCTGGTCCGCGAGGGCGCCCACACCCGCGCATCCCTCGCCCTGGGCACCGAATCGCAGGCCCGCATGGCGCTGGGAGACAAGGCGGTCGACGGCGGGGCCGCGCCGAACCTGCTGCGTCCGGGCCTTGACCGGGGAACCCTGGTCGTCGCCTCCGACGGCATCGCCATCCCCGCCGGACAGTCGTCCATCACAGTGCGCACGCACTACATCGACGACGACGCGGCCACAGCCATCACCGACCGCGCCAAGGCCCTGCGCGACGGCGTCACCACCCTGCACGCCATCGAGAAGGGCGAGGAGCGCGACCCGCTCACCGACATCGCGTCCGTGGTCAGCACTGCCGAGCGGGTGCGCACGAAGGACGTCCTGGCCCGGCTCGGCACACTCCACCCGGACGCCTACGGCAAGTGGTCCTTCCTCGACCTCAAGCGCGTCCTCGACGGCACCGGAGCCGAGCCGTACAAGTCCGACGGCGTCATGGTCGTCGGCCGCGACCGCCTCACCCGCGCCCTCGCCAACCGCGACGACGAGGATTCCGCTTCCGCCCCCAACTGACAGGGAGGCAAGCCCCGGCGGGGCAGGGAGGCAGGGAGAACTCCCTGAAACCCTCCCTGCTCCGCCTCCCTGGCCTTGACCTGCACAAATGATCGTTCAGGGAGGCAGGGAGGCACCCCAGGTCAGACCCCCGAAACCCCCTCCGCAGCACCCCCAGAAGGGGGTGTCTCCGCCTCCCTGAACCCGCGCCGGAAGGGATTCCGCATGTACCCCGAGCACGCTCGCCACGCGCCCGCCCAGCGGGCCGTGGAAGTCCACCACCCCACCCCCATCACCCCCGCCGCCGTGACGCCGGCACCCCTGGCGCCGGTCCAGCCGGGCACCGTTCCGGCGGTGGCGAGCATCGTCCTGCCCGACGGCCGCGTCGTCACCGGCTACGCCATGAGCCCCGTGCAGCCCGAACCCGTGACCATCAAGCCGCCCGTCTCCCGCGCGGCCGTCAACGTCGCCCTCGGGGGCGTGGGGTTCCTCGCCGTGTGCGGCGGACTGCTCCTGCTCACCACGTTCATCACCGCCCTCACGGCGCTGATCACTCAGCTCATCACTCTCGCCGCCGTGATCTTCGGCGGATACGTCGCCGTGCAGATCTTCAAGCCCACCGGCGACAGCAAGAGCGGCAACACCTTCCACATCCGCAAAGCGATCTTCAAGCGCAACCACTTCAACGGCTGAGGAGGCCAACACCCGTGATCCGACTGCGCATCGAACGCCACAACTGGCCGCGCCCCGGCCTCTACCGCCCCGGCCTGTATCTGACCGATACGCCCCGTCCCGACTGCCGCGACTGCGACGGCGAGGGCGGGTTCGAGTACGACTACGGCGACCACAACGGCGAGTACGCCGATACCGACTGGGAGCCCTGCGGCTGCTGGAACGAAAACCGTCGGTGGCTCCTACTGCGCCTCCCGCACCGGCCCCGGTGGATGCGTCGCCCCGACGACGGCCGTGACCCGTGGGAGCCGGGCGACCACAACAGCGAACCGCCCTTCTAGCTACGCCAAGGGCGACCCCCCATTCCGCCAAGAACCGGGGTCGCCCTTGTCCAGCCAGAACCCGTCAAGGAACTGGAGACCTCCAGCATGACCCATCGTCTCGTCATCGGGCGACTGCTCACCCTGCTCGAACCCCTCAAGGTGTTGGACGCCTTCTGCTGCATCGGGGGCGCCACCACCGGCTACCGGCGCGCGTTCGGCAACTGCCACATCACCGGCGTCGACCTTCAGGCACAGCCGGACTATCCGGGCGACGCCTTCCACCAGGGCGACGCCATCGAGTTCATCCGCTCCCACGGCCACGAGTACGACCTCATTCACGCATCCCCGCCCTGCCAGGGAGAGGGCGCCCCCACCAAGGGCACCAACCGGGCCAGGAACGCGGCGATCGGCCGCACCTATCCCCGGCTGATCGTCCCCACCCGCGCGGCGCTGGAGGCGACCGGCCGGCCGTGGGTCATGGAGAACGTGCCGGGCTCCGAGGTCCGCAAGGACATCCGCCTGTGCGGGGAACAGTTCGGCCTCGCCGTGCTGATGCACCGCTACTTCGAACTCGGCCGCTGGACGGCCAAGCAGCCCGCGCACCCTAGGCACCGAGGCTATGTGCGGGGTTGGCGCCACGGCGAGTACCGCGACGGCCCGTACGTGGCCGCCTACAGGCAGGGCGGCGGCAAGGCCACCGTCGAGGAGATCCGGTCGGCCAAGGGCATCGACTGGTCCATCGATCACCTCCGACTGCGCGAGGCACTGCCCCCCGTCTACACCGAGTGGATCGGCCGCGCCTTCCTCGACACCCTGACGCCCACGTTGGAGGTGGCGGCGTGAGCGAGCACCTGCGCACCGCGCTCGAACTCGCGGCGGCTGGTCTGCCGGTGCTGCCGTTGCGCAAGGGCAAGCTGCCGTTCGGGAACTGCCACTCCTGTGCGAACAACGCATGCGGCGGCCGGCCGAACATGAAGACTGCGGGGCCCTGCACCTGCCCGGCGCCCTGCCACGGTTGGGCCGCCGCCACCCTCGACCCCCATGTCCTCAACTCGCCGACGTGGGCCCTGGCGTGGCGGGAAGGGGCGGCGGTCGCCTACCACCCCGGCGGCGCCGGCCTCACCGTCGTCGACCTCGACAACGCCGACGCCATCGCCTGGGCGCGTGCGAGCCTGCCCGCTACCCGCACCGTGCGCACCACCCGCGGTGAGCACTGGATCTACCGAGGCACCATGCCGTCCTCGAACGCGGTCCGGCCCGGCGTGGACATCAAGTCCCTTATGCAGTACGCCCGTTGGCTCGGTCCGGGCGTGGGCGCCACGGCCGCTCTCCCGGACGCTGTCCGTGCCCTGGCAGTAAAGGAACCGGCAACGGCTCGCAGGGCGCCACAGACGCTCACAGTGCCTCTGGGGGGCAAAAGCGGAGAATGCCGACACCGCACGCCCACCTACCTGGACCGTGGGATCGCCATGGCGGAGCAGCGCATCACCGAGGCCACCAGCGCCATCCACGCCACGGTCTACCGCACGTTCCTCGCCGTGCTCTCCACGCACGGCCGGTGCGGCTGCCTCACCGACGCCCACGTCGCCCGGCTGTTCACCGCCGCGCAGGCCAAGGGCGAAACCGCCCGGCACTGCACCGACGCGTGGACCAACGCCCGCACCGCACTGGGGATGTGACCGTGTCCGACGACGACGAGAAGACCCCGGCCCGCAAGGTCATCACCGACTACGCGCAAGCGCACTTCCGGTACTTCCGCACCATCGACGGCACCGTCTACGCGCAGAAGAGCGGCCACCCCGTCGCCCGCCCGATCCGCTCCCAGGGCACCACCGGCAGCCACCGCCAGGAACTCATGGTCGGCCTGTTCAAGGACGGCATCGGCGTGTTCAACGGCACGGCACTCAAGGAGGCACTCGACTTGATCGAAGCACTCGCCCTGACCGAGGACGTACAGCCCACCCACATCCGCGTGGCGCCCGGGTTCGACGGTGCGACCTGGCTCGACCTGGGCCGCACCGACGGAAAGTCCGTCCGCATCCACCCCACCGGCTGGGACATCCGCACCCCCGACCCGCAGGAAGTCTGCTGGCGGCGCACCCAGCTCACCGGGGAACTGCCCCTGCCCGCCAAGGACACCAACGGCAAGGGCATCGACCTCCTGCTCGGCCTGTGCAACTTCGCCGGAGCCGAGACCGAATGCCTGGCCCTGGCCTGGCTGATCGGCTGCCTGGAACCCTCTGTGCCCGTCCCCGCGCCCTTCCTCACCGGCCCGCAGGGAGCGGGCAAGTCCACCGGCGGCCGGATGCTCGTGCGGGTCATCGAGGGGATGAGCGGCGACCTGCGCCGGGCCCCGAAGGACGAGGAGAACATGATCACGGCCGTTGCCGCCGGATGGGTCACCGCCCTGGACAACCTCTCCCACCTGCCCCCGGACCTGTCCGACCTCATGTGCTGCATCGTGACCGGCGCGGAGAGCATCAAGCGCGCGCTGTTCACCGACGGGGACGTCGTCCGCTCCCGCTACCGGCGCCCCATGCTGCTGACCGGTATCGACGTCGGCGTCATCCGGCCCGACCTCGCCGAACGCCTCCTCCCGCTCCGCCTCGTGCGGCCTAGGGTGCGGCGCACCGAGGCGGAGCTGTGGGCGGAGTACGCGGAGATCCTCCCCGTCGTGCTCGGCTCCCTACTCGACCTGACGGTCAAGGTGCGGGCCGCTCAGGCGGAGACCCCCACCGACCTGCGCATGGCCGACTTCGCCCACCTGTGCGCCCAGCTCGACGCGGCTACCGGCTGGGCCTCGCTGGCCGCGTACCGGGCCAGCCTCGATGACCTCAACGACGACGTCATCGAAGGTGACCTGCTCGCGCAGACGGTCCTCAAGCACGCCGCCGACCTCGACGAGGGGGCGGAAGTCCGCATGTCGTCCTCGGAGTGGTTGCACTGCCTCACCACCCTCTACAGCGGCGAGGAATGCCGTCCCCTGCCCAAGGGCTGGCCTACCACCGGCAAGGTCCTCTCCGACCGCCTCAAGCGCCTCCAGCCGACCCTTGCCGCACGCGGCGTCCTCATCGACTGGGGACGCACCAGCGCCGCCCGCTACATCGAGATGACTCGCGCCGCCGCGCTCACCCCTCACCAGCAGGAAGCGGCGTTCTGACCGCACGGCGCGGCGCGGACAAGCAAGAGGAGCACCCCCGCCCGCCGCCGGGTGCTCCTCTTGTTGTTCCGGCGGCGTGCCGCCGCATAGACGTGCCGCTGCGCGGCTCCTTCTTCACGTCCTGAGCCGCGCGGCACCACCACAGACACCACCCCGTCTCTTTCCTAAGAGAAGAGACGCTGCGTCACCCACGTCACCAGCCACCCGAAACCGGTCGCTGACCAGCAGCTACAGCGGTGACGCAGACGGCCAAACCCCGCGTCACCGCCCGTCATGCGCGTCACGGGTGACAGACCCCCGCCTCGCCCTCTGACACGCCCCGAGCTGCCCGCGTCACCGCATAACCGCAGGTCAGGGCCACAAATGACGTGCGTGACGCGATGACGCAGAAATTCGCACTTCGGACGCACGCGGCGCCCTGCGCGCCGCCACGCCTGGTTTTTCAGGAAGGACGTTATGAAGAGGTACTTGACGACTGCGGAAGTCGCCGAGCGCTACCGCACGTCGCCCTCAACTGTCCGCTACTGGCGTTACGCCGGAACCGGCCCGCAGTGCTTCATCCGGCGTGGTCGACATGTCCTGTACGACGCCCAAGCGCTTGACAAGTACGACGCTGAAGAGATTGGAGACCGATGCGCAGCATGACCCGGGACGGCTACCAACCCCACGAACCCCACTTCGCTGCTGACTCGGTTTGCTCTGGGGGGGAGAGGCACTGATGGCTGACGTGTACGACCGATGGCACCTGTCCCGCCCGCCGGCCGACGCCGAGCCGTGCGCGGTGCACAGCACCAAGACCCAGACGGTGTTTCCCAGCGCTGAGCATGGCGTAGGGCAGCGATGGCAGGTGCGCTACCGGGACTTGTCCGGCAAGCAGTGCAAGGAGAACTTCGAGAAGAAGACAGCGGCGGACTCCCGGGCCGCCAAAGTGAAGGCGGAACTCGACGCCGGCACGTTCGTGAACCGCGAGCTGGGCAAGCAGAAGTTCCGGGATATCGCTGAGCGCTGGCGGGAGACCGCCATTCACCGTGAACGGACCGAGACGAACGTTGAGCGGGCGCTACGGCTGCACGTCTATCCGACATTCGGCAGTCGGGAGATCGGCCGGATTGGGCGGGCAGACGGACAGAAGTGGATCAAAGAAAGGTCTGAGGTCATCGCACCATCGACCTTCGCGACGCCCTGGAACGTCTGCACCAGCATCCTGAAGATGGCCCACCAAGAGGGGATCATTCCGAAGTACCCATGGGAGGGATTGAAGCCCCCCGAGGTCTTCTATCCGGAGATCCACCCGCTTCACCCGGAGGCAGTGAAGGCGCTGATCGTGACCGCGTCTCCCCGCTATCGCGCCTTGGTGCGGCAAGCTGCATCGACCGGACTGCGTCAGGGCGAGTTGTTCGGCCTGGAGGACGGAGAGCCTGCCGAGACCGTGACAGTCAAGCAGCAACTGATCGGTCCCGACAAGGGGGTGCCGTACTTCGGGGAGCCGAAGACCAGGCAGAGCTACCGGTCTGTTCCTCAAGGGCGTTCGGTCGTGGACGAGATCACAAGGCATCGAAAGGAGTTCCCGCCGCAGGTCGTCTATATCGAGGATCGGACGAACCCGAGAAAACCCGTGTGGCGGCACGCTCGCCTGCTCTACACCAGCGCGACCGGAGGGGCGATCCGGCGTGGTAGCTGGGCGAAGGTGTGGGCCCGCAACGTCAAGCGGGCGAACACCTACCTGCAAAAGTCCGGCAGCAAGGCCCGTGTCCCCAAGGACACGACCCTTCACGATCTGCGGCACTTCTACGCCTCGGTCCTGATCAAGAACGGGGCGACACCGAAGCAAGTGCAGATGAGGCTTGGTCACGCTAAGCCATCGATCACGCTGAACGTATACACCCATCTGTGGGAGGCGGAGGCGGACCGGACCGCCGACATGATGGAGGCAGTCCTGAACGATGTGCCCTGACTGTGCCCTCTGACGTCTCGGTATGGCCGACTTCCAAGGTCAGGAAGTCGGCCATACACCCTGTGCGGAGGTGCCGCCCCTTCGGGCTGCTCACAGGGCGCCCTGGGTGTTCACCGGTCCGACCTGGAAGAGGTGGGAGCAGATCGTCCAGGGAGCCGGGACCAGGACCGCGTTGAACGAGGCCGGGGGATAGACCCGCAGATAGGTGCCGGTGCGCAGGCAGGGCCCGCCGATGGGGCCGTTGCTCGTGCGGATGACCGCGGAGACGGTGTGGGCGGGGGCGAGTACGACGGTGGCGTAGGGCCGGCCGCTGTGCGTGGCCGCCGGGCCGATCTGCCGGTGCGCCGGGTCCAGGGCGCTGACGCCTGGATAACCGCGCAGGGTGCAGCTTGTCGCACTGGTGTTGGTGAACCGGATCGGCCAGTACACCGAGCCCGCCGCGCCCTCCTTGCGCCCCATGGAGACGTAGAGGTCGCTCACGGCACAGGTGCGCAGTCCGTGCGCCGCCGTCGCCGTCGTCGCGCTCCATGCCGCTCCGGCGCCCGCGAGCCCCAGGAGGCCGGCGGACAGGAGGGCGGCTATGCCGCGTCGGGATCGTCGCTGAGAGTGAACAAACATGGCATATCCGCCTCCGTCGGGCGAATGGGTGGATGTGTGTGTTCTGTTGGATGAGTGCCCAGCGGAAAAAGTTGTACCGGATGGGGGGCGAACCCCACGGACGACAGGCCCGGACCCCTCTCCTACGCTGGGAGGCACCCGCACGCGGAGGGAGTCCGTCCATGTCCGGCTGGAACGAGCAGGCCGTCCCCGACCAGAGCGGGCGCATCGCCGTGGTCACCGGGGCCAACAGCGGCCTCGGCTACGTCGTCGCGCGGGAACTGGCGCGCAAGGGGGCGCGGGTGGTGCTCGCGTGCCGCAGCGAGGTGCGGGGAAACGCGGCGGCGGACCGGATCGTGGCCGAAGTGCCCGGAGCCATCGCGGAGTTCGCCCGGCTGGACCTCGGGGACCTCGGCTCCGTACGGGAGTTCGCGGCCTCGTACCGCTACGACTATCTCGACCTGCTCGTGAACAACGCCGGAGTGATGGCGCTGCCGTACGGGACGACGGCCGACGGGTTCGAGACGCAGTTCGGGGTCAACCACCTCGGGCACTTCGCGCTCACCGGGCTGCTGCTGCCCACGCTGCTCGACACGTCCGGCGCCCGTGTCGTGAGCGTCTCCAGTGGGATGCACGCGGTGGCCAACATCGACATCGACGACCTCAACAGCGAGCGCCGCTACCGGCGTTGGATCGCGTACGCCCGGTCCAAGACCGCCAATCTGCTCTTCGTCCACGAACTCGCGCGCCGGCTCGCGGCACACGGCGCGGACGTGGTGGCCGCGGCGGCCCATCCCGGGTACGCGGCCACCAACCTGCAGGGTGCCGCACCCCGTATGGAGGGGCGCAGGCTGGCCGGGCGGGTGGTGGAGCTGGGCAACCGGGTCTTCGCGCAGTCGGCGGAGGCCGGCGCGCTGCCCGTCCTGTACGCGGCCACGGCGCCGCAGGTGCGGCCGGACTCCTTCACCGGACCGTCCCTCATGATGTGGCGCGGGGCGCCCGCCCCGTCCTGGCGGGCGCCGTGGACGCTCAACGACACGGCGGCGGAGCTGCTTTGGGCTGCGTCCGAGCGGCTCACCGGGGTGACGTACGACGCGTTGAAGGTGTGACCGGGCCCGTCCCGCGTCAGGCCGTCGTCCCGCTGTCCACCACCAGGTCCGTGCCCACCACCGACGCCGCCTCGTCCGAGGCCAGGTACAGGACCGCCGCGGCAATCTCCTTCGTGGCCCAGATGCGGCCGAGGGGCAGTGTGGCGCCGGCCCGTTCGGCGCGGTCCGCCTCCGTCTCGCCGGGGCGCAGCGACATCGGGGTGTCGGTGGCGCCGGGGCTGACCACGTTGATGCGGACGCCGTCGCGGATGTGGTCGAGGGCGGCGCCCCTGCTGAGCGCGGTGACGGCGGCCTTGGAGGCGGCGTAGGCGTCCGGCGAGACTTCCGGGCCCTACGGCCGCTCACGCATCACAAGGCGTTCCGCTTGCTGCCCGACGACGCCTGAGCGGCCCGGGCGTCCGTCAGGAGGCGCGCACCTCGTAGGTCGCGATCCGCACCGACTCGTCGTCCAGGCACTGTCCGGTCAGCAGGTCGAACCGCTGCTTCAGCAGGGGCGAGGCGACGAACGGGCGGCCCTGGTGGGTGCCCGTCAGGCCACGGGAGAGGACCGCCGCGCCACCGAAGGGATCGCGGTTGTCGATGGCGTACAGCTCGCCGTTGCGGTCGCGGAACAGGGCGGCCTGGCGGCCGTCGGGCAGCAGCGCGGCCACACCGCGGCCGGGGACCAGCTGGTTCAGTTCGCAGACCGCGAACCAGTCGTTCTCCAGCCGCAGTTCGACCTTCAGGTCGGTGGTCTCGGGTGCCAGGGTCATCGCTGGGCGCTTCCTTCCAGGAGGTCTTCAGAGGGGCGCATGCCGATGGACAGCAGCGGCAGGTCGGGCTTGATCTGGTCGCGCTCCGGGACGAAGCCGACGACCGGGTCGGGGGTGTCGGGCGCGTTCACGAAGGACACGAACCGGGCCAGCCTGTCCGGGTTGTTGATGGTGGTCGCCCACTCGTCGGCGTAGTTCGCCACGTGGTCCGCCATCAGGGACTCCAGCTCCTCGCAGATGCCGAGGGAGTCCTCCACCACCACGTCGCGTACGTGGTCCAGGCCGCCGGGGATGCGCTCCAGCCAGGTCGAGGTGCGCTCCAGGCGGTCGGCGGTGCGGATGTAGAACATCAGGAAACGGTCGATCAGCTTGATCAGCTCGGCGTCCGACAGGTCCTGGGCGAGCAGGTCGGCGTGGCGCGGGGTGGCCCCGCCGTTGCCGCCGACATACAGGTTCCAGCCGCCCGCGGTGGCGATCACACCGAAGTCCTTCGACTGGGCCTCGGCGCACTCGCGGGCGCACCCGGAGACCGCCGACTTCAGCTTGTGCGGGGACCTGAGGCCCCGGTAGCGCAGCTCCAGGTCGATCGCCATGCGGACGGAGTCCTGGACGCCGTAGCGGCACCAGGTCTGGCCCACGCAGGACTTGACGGTGCGCAGGGCCTTTCCGTAGGCGTGGCCGGACTCGAAGCCGGCGTCCACCAACCGGGCCCAGATCAGCGGGAGTTGCTCGACCCGCGCGCCGAACATGTCGATCCGCTGGCCGCCGGTGATCTTCGTGTAGAGACCGAAGTCACGGGCGATCTCACCGATCACGATCAGGCCCTCGGGGGTGATCTCACCGCCGGGGATGCGCGGGACGACCGAGTACGAGCCGTTCTTCTGCAGGTTGGCGAGGAAGTGGTCGTTGCTGTCCTGCAGCGAGGCCTGCTCGCCGTCCAGGACATAGCCGCTCGCGCCGATCGTCGGGGCGAGGGAGGCGATGATCGAGGCGACGGCCGGCTTGCAGATCTCGCAGCCGTCGCCGCCCCTGGCCTCGTCGCGGCCGTAGCGGTCGAGCAGGTCCTGGTAGGTGGTGAGGCGCAGGGCGAGGACGATCTCGTAGAGCTCCTCGCGGGTCTGCGAGAAGCAGCCGCACAGGCCCTTGTCGACCTCGACGCCGGACGCCTCCAGCTCGGCCGTGACCAGCTGGCCCAGCACCTTGACGCAACTGCCGCACGTCGTACCGGCCTTGGTGCACTTCTTCACCTCGGGCACGGTGGTGCACCGGTGGTCGGTGACCGCGGCGCGGATGGTGCCCTTGCGGACGTTGTTGCAGGAGCAGATGATCGCGTCGTCCGGCAGCGCGGTGGGGCCGAGCTGGGCCGACTCGCCCGCCCCGGCCGGCAGCACGAGCGACTCGGGCGAGACCGGCGGCACCGAACCGGTGAAGGCCTTCAGCGTGCCGTACGCCTCCGCGTCGCCGACCAGGATGCCGCCGAGCAGCGTGCCGTCCCGGCCGATGACCAGCTTCTTGTACAGGCCGGCGCGGGAGTCGGAGTAGACGACGTCCAGGCAGTCCTCGGTCGCGCCGTGTGCGTCGCCGAAGGACGCCACGTCCACGCCGAGCAGCTTCAGCTTGGTGGAGAGGTCGGCGCCGGTGAACGTCAATTGCTCGGTCTCGTCCTCGGCGATCGTCGCGGCGGCCGTCTCGGCCTGCTCGTAACCGGGGGCGACCAGGCCGTACACCCGGCCGTCGGAGGCCAGCGCGCACTCGCCGATCGCGAAGACGTGCGGGTCGGAGACCGTGCGGCACTGCTCGTCGACCGTGATGCCGCCGCGCTCGCCGACCGTCAGACCGCAGTCGCGGGCCAGCTGGTCGCGGGGGCGGACACCGGCGGAGAACACCACCAGGTCGGTGGCGAGTTCGGAGCCGTCGGAGAGCTTCATGCCGGTGACGGCACCGTCCTCGCCGACGACGATCTCCTGGGTGCCGACGCCCGTGTGGACACTCAGGCCCATCTCCTCGATGGTGCGCAGGAGGGCCGCGCCGCCACCCTCGTCGACCTGGACGGGCATCAGCCGCGGCGCGAACTCCACGATGTGGGAGGTGAGTCCGAGACCCTTCAGCGCACCGGCCGCCTCAAGGCCGAGCAGACCGCCGCCGACCACCGCACCGGTCGTCGCCCTCGTCCTCGCGTACTCCTCGATCGCGAGCAGGTCCTCGATCGTGCGGTAGACGAAACAGCCCTCGGCGTCCTTGCCCGGGACCGGCGGCACGAAGGGGTACGAGCCGGTGGCCAGCACGAGGGTGTCGTACTCGAAGACCTGACCGGACTTCGCGGTCACCTTCTTCGCCTCACGGTCGACGGTCTCCGCCGGGTCGCCGACGTACAGCTCGATGCCGTGGTCGTTGATGAACTCCATGTCGGTCATGGAGAGCTCCTCGGGCGTCCTGCCCGAGAAGTACGAGGTGAGCGCCACGCGGTCGTACGCCGGACGCGGCTCCTCGCACAGCACGACCACGCGGTGCGTGGCGGTCAGGCCGCGCGCGGCGAGCGCTTCGAGGAAGCGCTGGCCGACCATGCCATGGCCGACGAGCACGATCGTGGGGGGAGCCCCCAGGGTGGCGGACATCAGGAGCCTCCATCGTTGGTGAGCAGGTGGAGCAGAGGGGCACCGTCGGCGGGGAGCGGCTCTGCCCCCTCCCAGGCGCGGGCGAGTGCGCCGACGGTGCCGAGTTCGCCGACGAGGACCCCGCCGACCAGGCGGTCGTCGCGGACGACGACCTTGCGGTAGGTGCCACGGGTGGCGTCGGCCAGCTGGACGACGTCGTCGCCGGGCCGGGCCTCCGTCTCGCCGAACGCGGCGAGGTCGAAACTTCCCAGGGGAGCGTCGTGCCCGGCGAGCGTGAGCCGGGTCAGCGCACGGGTGCCGGTGTAACGGGCGCTCGTGCGGCCGGACAGCGACTCGGCGAGGACTTCCGCCTGTTCGAGCGCCGGGGTGGCCAGCCCGTACACCTCGCCGTCGTGCTGGGCGCAGTCGCCGATGGCCCGGATGTGCGGGTCGGAGGTGCGCAGCTCGTCGTCGACGACGATCCCCTTGCGCACGTCGAGGCCGGCGATCTGCGCGAGGCCCACACGGGGGTGCACCCCGCAGGCGAGCACCACCAGGTCCGCGTCGAGGGCGTACCCGTCGTGCATCTCGACCGAGCGGACCGCGCCGCCCACGCAGCGCACGTCGCGCACCCGGCACTCGGTGTGGATCTCGACGCCGAGGTCCTTCAGGTGCCGCTGCACCAGCTTCGAGGCGCTCGGGTCGAGCTGGCGCTCCATGAGCCGCTCGCCCTGCTGGGCGAGGACGACCTGGGCGCCGCGCAGGGCGAGCGCGCGGGCCGCGGAGACCCCGAGCAGCCCGCCGCCGATGACGACCGCCTTGACTCCCGGCCGTACGGCCTTCGACAGCCCCAGGCAGTCGTCCATGGTCCGGAACGCGTGCACGCCCTCGGGCAGCACGTGGTCGGGGGTGAACAGTCCGCGCAGGGGCGGGAGCACCGGGTTGGAGCCGGTGGCCAGGACCAGCGTGTCGTATGCGATCTTCGAGCCGTCCGCGCACTCGACGGTCCGCTCCTCGCGGTCGATGCCGGTGACCCGGGCGCGGGTCAGTTCCGCGGGAGCCGGCAGCGCGATCACCTCGGGGCTGTACCGTCCCGCCAGCACCTCGGCGAGAAGCACCCTGTTGTACGGGCGGTGCTCCTCCTCGCCGATCAGCGTCACGGGCGTGCCGAGTTCGCCGAGCCGCCGGGCGAGACGGACGCCCGCGAGGCCGGCGCCGATCACCACCACACGCGTATTCGAGGTCATGTCCAGGAGCGTGCGATGCCGGTGTTACCCGGCAGCATCACATCTGTTTCCCGCGGGGAACGCTGCCCTCAGCTGAGCCTCGCCGAGGGTGTGAGGGTTCGCAGTGCGCGTCGGGGGCGTGATGTGAGGTGGTGGCGGCCTCGGCACTGCCGCCCGCCGGGTTCCGTGCAGGCACCATCGTCTACGACGCCCTGGTCACGGGCAGCCCGAAAACGGGTGGGGAGCGTTCCGCTCGTTCCCCTACGGTGGCCCGATGGCGACCCAGGTGATCGTGCTCAACGGCGGCTCCAGCTCCGGCAAGTCCGGGATCGTGCGGTGTCTTCAGGAGGTGCTGCGGGAACCGTGGCTGGTGTTCGCGATCGACACCCTGGTCGACTCGATGCCCGCGTCCCTGCAGGCCTCGCTCGTCGCGCCGGACGGCGGGGTGAGCGTCGGACCGGAGTTCCGGCGGCTTGAGACGGCGTGGATGGAGGGCGTCGCGGCGACCGCCCGTGCGGGCGCCCCGGTCATCGTCGACGAAGTGTTCCTCGGCGGCGGCGAGTCCCAGGACAGGTGGCGGAAGGTGCTGGCCGGTCTGGACGTCCTGTGGGTCGGCGTGCGCTGCGAGGCCGCGGTGGCCGCGGGCCGGGAGATCGCGCGGGGCGACCGGGTGCGAGGAATGGCCGAGCAGCAGGCGGAGCTGGTCCACCGGGACGTGGAGTACGACGTCGAGGTGGACACCACGCACACGGAGTCACTGTCCTGCGCGCGCACCATCGCGGCGGCGGTGCTCAGCGGCTCGGGGTGAGGTGGGCGAACACGACCACGTTTCCCGTGTGGCCGGTTGAGCGCGGGTTGTACGGCGTCCGGGTGGACTCCGCGCGTGGAGTCGCTGGACCGTGCGCCGACCAGCG